>CALRIM020000008.1:0-35047 GCA_943360385.1 Rhizobium sp. Q54
GGTTCGTTTTTATACTTACCAATTGTTCAAATTACATTACTAATAGATAAATTATAAGATGATGATGGGTAATATGGCTTTTAAACAAGATAAATTTAATCCTCGTCCCGTTAAATTCGTGATGTGGTTATTTGTTTTGAGTTCGGTAATGATGTTTGCAGGGTTAACAAGTGCTTACATTGTACGACAAGCAGAAGGGAATTGGAAGATTTTCGATTTGCCAAGTACTTTTTACATCACTACTGTACTTATTTTATTGAGTAGCGCAACTATGCATTACTCGTATTTACAATCTAAAAAATCTAACATCGCAAAGCAAAAAGTAGGCTTGTGGTTATCGTTTATATTAGGAGCAGGATTCTTAGTAGGACAATACATGGGATGGCAACAATTAGTGGCTAGCAAAGTGTATTTTGTAGGTAACCCATCAGAATCTTTTGTGTATGTTATTTCTGGTCTACACGCTGTACACATTGTAGCTGGCTTATGTATTATGCTTGCCGCAATTATCGGTGTTTATCGTAAAATTAGCCCAACAAAGAACGTTTTCCGTATGGAATTAACTTCTATCTTTTGGCATTTTATTGATATTTTGTGGATATATTTGTTTGTGTTTTTATTAATTAATAGATAGTCTATATACAACATGACGACGAACACTTCTCAATTAGACGAGATCAAATCGACCCCTTGGAATGGTGGCAGATCACCTTTCAATGTAGAGTATGGAAAAATGATGATGTGGTTCTTCCTGTTATCGGATGCATTCACATTTTCTGCTTTGTTAATTGCTTACGGAGCTTTACGCTTTAGTAGCGTTTCATGGCCAGATCCAGACGTAGTATTTCAATCGGCTCCAGGTATTGCTCACGGTGCACCTTTGGTGTTCGTAGGTATTATGACCTTCATTTTAATTATGAGTTCGGTAACGATGGTATTAGCCGTTGAAGCTGGACATCGTAAAGCAAAAGATGAAGTAGCTAAATGGATGGTATGGACAGTTATTGGAGGCTTAGCTTTCTTAGGTTGTCAAGCATGGGAGTGGACACACTTACACCACGAAGGTGCATGGTGGGGACATAATCCATTCTTAAATGCCGATGGAACAGTAGCTTCTACAAACTTTACGAACTTATTTTTTACCATTACAGGATTCCACGGATTCCACGTATTTTCTGGTGTTGTTATTAATATTGTTATTTTAATTAACGTATTAGGTGGTACTTATGAGCGCCGCGGACATTATGATATGGTAGAGAAAGTTGGATTATACTGGCACTTTGTAGATTTAGTTTGGGTATTCGTATTTACCTTCTTCTACCTAGTGTAATTTTTAATCGTTAATTTTTTAATCGTTAATTTCAATTTTATGTCAGATAACCACGCAGCAGCAGCTCACCACGATGATCACGCAGGCATGACTAAGAAAAAAATCTGGTCGGTGTTTTGGGTGTTACTAGGAATTACTGCAATAGAATTCTTAATCGCATTAGTACTTATTCCAAAAGGGATTTTAGGACATGGTGTTGGGAACTTTTTATACATCGCATTAACATTATTAAAAGCATTTTATATTGTTGCTTATTTCATGCACTTGAAATTTGAAAAAGTTGGGCTGATTTATTCAATTCTTATTCCAACGATATTCATTATTTTCTTCGTGATTTGGATGCTTTACGAAGGCAACTTTTGGATGCACATTCGATTATAATATTATGAACAATAGAGGATTTAAAACTACTATTATCCTCTTCCTCATTTTGGTTGTTCCGGTAGCTGGCTATGTTTTGCTCAGAACCGGAACAAATCATTTTAAGCCACTACCAATTTTAGGCGAACGTTATGAGGAAGCAGGAGATACCGTGTACCATACGGTTGGCGATTTTGCATTTATCAATCAATATGGCGATACCGTTTCGTCAAAATCCTTAAAAGGAAATATAAAAATTGTAGACTTCTTTTTCGTGGATTGCAAAACCATTTGTCCTAAAATGAGTTCTCAGTTAGAGCGCGTACAGAAGAAGGTTCAAACGGTAAAAAACGTGGTTATACTATCGCATACTGTTAATCCAGAAAGCGATTCTGTTCCAGTTTTAAAACAATATGCCGACATGCATGGAGCGCTAAAAAACAAATGGCACTTCTTAACTGGAAACAAAAAAGAGTTGTACAAAATTGCTCGAGAAGGCTACCTCGTAAATGCTTTACAAGGTGATGGTGGCCCCGATGATTTTATACATACAGAATTATTTGTATTAGTTGATCAAAATAATAGAATAAGAGGCTTCTATGATGGCACTTCACCAGGCGCTGTAGATACGTTAATAGACGAATTGAAGGTGTTGTTGAAGGAAGAAATTGCAGGACCCAAGAAAAGGTAGCGAGTATCGGGAATCGAGTATCGGGTAATTATTTAATTACTCAATTACCTGATACTCGATACCTGATACCAGATACTCTAATAATAAAATTGTAACCAGTATTTTGTCTCGATTTGCGAGTAAATTCAATTACTCGATACTCGATACCCGATACTCAAATAATAAAATTGTAACCAGTATTTTGTCTCGATTTGCGAGTAAATTCAATTACTCGATACTCGATACCCGATACCCGATACTCAAATAATGACTGACAAATTAATCTTTAGAACCATCACCGGAATATCCATATTTGTATTCCTTGTAGTAGTAATTTTGAACCGCAAAATTATTCCAGTAACAATAGAAACACCAAACTTTGTTTATTTCTTGCCGAAATTAAATGCCATCATAAATGGATTGTGTAGTGTGTTGTTATTGATTTCTTTTTATCAAATTAAAAACAAAAACATTGCAGCCCATAAAAAAATAAACATTGCTACGTTTTTATTATCATCGGTGTTTTTAGTATCCTATATTCTGTTTCATTATTTTGTAAAGGAAACAACTTATGGCGGAACAGGAGCCATAAGAACAGTTTATTACATCATACTAATTTCGCATATTATTTTAGCGGCGGGAGTCTTGCCATTAATACTATTGAGCTTCCACAGAGGATTGCAAATGCAGGTGGAGAAGCACCGAAAATTAGTTAAATTTGCATTTCCAATTTGGTTATATGTTACCATTACAGGTGTTGTTGTTTATTTAATGATATCACCATATTATACTTTTTAATTTTCATGATTATGAAAGCATTAAAAAAAATAGTTTTCTTTTTGAGTTTAGTAGTATTGACTACAATCTCTTTTAATGCATCGGCACAATGTCCAATGTGTAAGGCAGCAGTAGAGTCTTCGATTAAAAGCGGACAAAGCAATGCTGGTAAGGGATTGAACAACGGAATACTTTACTTACTCGCTGCGCCATATTTGTTTGTAGGTGCATTAGGTTATTGATGGTACAGAAACTATCGTAATAAATCTAAGATTGAGGTAGAGGTAAAGGATGACATCATTTTAAATTAGTTTTTATGTACAATGTACATAATACAGCAATCGTAAATTCCAACAAGGTATGAGTAAATTAAAATCACTAATTGCATGTAAGTGCCCACGTTGCCAAGAAGGGGATGTGTTTAAGAGTAGTGCCTTTAGTAAAGATTATAGAAGCATGAATGTAAATTGTCCGAAATGCAATTTGCGTTATGAGTTGGAAGTTGGATTTTTCTGGGGAGCAATGTATGTTGGATATGCCTTGAACATTGCAATAAGTGTTGCAATAAGTGTAGCGGTGTTTGTACTCGGACATAACCCAGATACTTGGGTTTACATAACTTCTATTATTGTTGGAATTGTACTTACCATGCGAATTAATTTCAGGTATTCTCGATTGATCTTATTATATTTATTTGTCAGAAAAGCTGGTGACTAGCACACGAGCACATGAATAACGAGCACACGAGTATATGAGCACACAAGCACACGAGCACACGATTGATACATCAACTTTTAAATTCTTAAAAGACCTTAAGAAAAACAACAACCGCGAGTGGTTTGCAGTGCACAAACATGAGTATGACGCTGCGAAAGAAAATGTTGTTTCTTTGGTTGAAGAAATTTTAAAGCACTTAGTGAAAACACTTCCTGCATTTAAAGATGTAGTTGCGGCGAAAACAGTTGCTAGAATTTACCGCGATGTGCGATTTTCTAAAAACAAAGACCCTTATAAATTAAACTTTGGCATAATGCTATCTCCAAAAGGGAGAGGTGTGGACGGACCAGGATATTATTTACACATTCAACCAGGAGAATGTTTTATTGGCGGAGGCTATTGGATGCCACCAGCCGATGCATTAAAAATGATCCGCCAAGAAATAGATTACAACGCAGCAGATTTCAAAAAAATAATTTCATCGAAATCATTTACCAAGTTCTATGATGGATTAAGTGAAGAGGATAAACTTAAAACTGTACCTAAAGGATATCCCAAAGATCATCCTGAATTAGAATTCCTGAAACTAAAAAGTTTCACCGCTTTTCACGCATTATCCGATTCCGATTTCACAGAAAAAGCCATAGCAAAAAAGATTGCAGATGCAGTTGTTGCATTGCAGCCACTTATTGGTTTCTTGGAGGCAGCAGTAGAGCGGTAGTGCTAGCTTGGCACCAAGTGCTAACCACACAGTGCACCCACCTCCCGATAGCTAACGCTATCGGTTAAGCAGGGGCGTCCTGCGGACGCAATTCAGTCAAGCTCGTAGAGCTTACCTGCATAACTGATGGTAAGCGCAGCGCAGCCATCGGAAGGAGGTCGCACGAAACATAATGTATTACACGATGTAACAATTAGCGCAGATATCGGAAGGAGGTGCACGAAACTAACCTGCGTCCGCAGGACGCCCTTTCTTAACCGATAGTAAGCGTAGCGCAGCTATCGGCTGTAAGAAGATGTGATGCGCAATGATACATCTACCACTGATAAATAATCCTGCATATATGCAGTTGTGGAAGCGAAAAGAACCCATCATCTTTACAATAAAAAAAGATGGGAAGCTATTTCTACTTATACTATCATGTAGTTATCGTAGTGGATAAACGTGAGGATGTTATTACAGAAAGTAATGAACAGAAATTATTCGATTTTATGGGTTCGTTTTTTTTTAACCGGCAGTCGTATTTGGAGATTGTAAACGGAACAGAAAATCATCTGCATTTATTAATAAGACTTCATCCGACAAAAAATCTTTCAAGCATAATGAGAGATTTAAAATCAATGTCGAATAAGTTTATTAAGGAGGAAAAATTATTTCCAAAGTTTAAAAAATGGCAAAATGGTTATGCAGCATTTTCGGTTAGTCATTATAAAGTCGACACCATTCGCAATTATATTGCAAGACAGAAAGAGCATCACGCCAAGGTCGTTCTAGTAAACGAATACAAAGCAATTTTAGATGCACATCAGTTGGAATACAACCCCAATGATGTTTTTGGTGATGAGGATTAGTGCTCGACACAATGTGCGTCCGCAGGACGCCCCTGCTTGGCCGATGGTAAGCGCAGCGCGGCCATCGGATGAAGGATGCACGGGAAAAAATGTTTTGCACGATGTAACAAATTGCGCAACCATCGGATGAAGGATGCACGGGAAAAAATGTTTTGCACGATGTAACAATTAGCACACCATCGGATGAAGGATGCACGAAACAAATTTTGTTGTACGTTGAAACAATTTACCACCATTAAAAAAAATTAGTAAATTGAAAAATTATTCAATAGATTCCTAGTCACGACAGCTATCGGGATCGGGACTAATTCATAATTGTTAATCTGTAATTGTTAATCCAAATGAAACTAACCTACTTCGGACACTCATGTTTTCTTTTAGAAACATCAAAAGGAAAAATTTTATTCGATCCATTTATTACACCTAATGAATTAGCGAAGAATATTAAGGTAGATGATATTCAAACAGATTTTATATTACAATCTCATGGGCATTCGGATCATATATTAGACATAGAAAGTATTGCAAAAAGAACGGGAGCATTAGTAGTGGCATCTTGGGAAATTACGGAATGGCTCAGAGGGAAAGGAATAGAAAATGTACACCCTATGAACATCGGGGGCAGTTGGACTCTTCCATTTGGGAAAGTTAAAATGGTATTTGCGGCACATTCCAATTCTTTGCCCGATGGAACGTATGGTGGGGTGGCTGCTGGGTTCATTATAGAAGCTGACGGGAAGCGTATCTATTATGCTGGAGATACTGGGCTCACTCAGGACATGAAGCTTATTGGGGAGTATTGGAGACCAGATTTGGCTCTATTGCCTATAGGTGATAATTTTACAATGGATATGGACGATGCCATTATTGCATCAGACTTTATTCAATGTAAAGAAATAGTTGGAATGCATTTCGATACCTTTGGTTTTATCAAAATAAACCACGAAGAAGCGATTCGTAAATTTAAATTGAGAGGCAAAACATTGCATTTAATGGAAATAGGCTCAACAATTGAAATTTAACCTCAAGATTAACCATTAATTAGCATATCAGCATACTAGCATATTAGCATATTATCACTACCTTTGCGGCATCATGCAAAAAGTAAGAAATATAGCAATTATTGCCCATGTCGATCATGGAAAAACAACATTAGTAGACAAAATTCTACACCAAACGAACCTTTTTAGAGATAATCAGGAGACTGGTGACCTTATCTTGGATAACAATGACTTAGAACGTGAACGTGGTATTACCATCGTTTCGAAGAACGTTTCAGTAAGATATAAAGACTATAAAATCAATATTATTGATACTCCTGGTCACGCGGACTTTGGAGGTGAAGTAGAACGTGTATTGAAAATGGCCGATGGGGTACTTTTATTAGTGGATGCCTTTGAAGGTGCCATGCCTCAAACTCGTTTCGTAACTCAAAAAGCACTTTCTTTAGGACTAAAGCCAATTGTGGTTATTAATAAAGTTGATAAAGAGAATTGCCGCCCAGAGGAAGTTCAGGAATCTATTTTCGAATTGTTCTTCAACTTAGAAGCAACAGAAGATCAGTTGGATTTCCCAACAATCTACGGTTCTTCTAAACAAGGCTGGATGAGTACAGATTACAAAGTGATTACAGAAGACATTACTCCATTATTAGATGGTGTATTACAGCATATCCCTGAGCCAGTAGAAAATCCTGGTACTTTGCAAATGCAAATTACATCATTGGATTATTCTTCTTTCGTAGGTCGTATTGCAATCGGTCGTGTTGCTCGTGGTACTATCAAAGAAAACATGCCAGTTTCTTTAATGAAGAAAGATGGTAAAATTGTTAAATCGAGAATTAAGGAATTATATACTTTCGAAGGCTTAGGAAAAGTTAGAGTAACAGAAGTACATAACGGTGATATTTGCGCAGTGGTTGGTATAGATGGTTTTGATATTGGTGATACTATTGCCGATTTCGAAAATCCAGAACAATTAGCGGTCATCAAAATTGATGAGCCTACCATGAACATGTTGTTTACTATTAACAACTCTCCGTTCTTTGGTAAGGAAGGTAAATTTGTTACATCTCGTCACTTACGTGATCGTTTGATGAAAGAGATGGAGAAAAATTTGGCACTTCGTGTAGAAGAGTCGGGTTCTCCAGATTCATATTTAGTATACGGTCGTGGTATTCTTCACTTGTCGGTATTAATTGAAACGATGCGTCGCGAAGGTTATGAGATGCAAGTAGGGCAACCACAAGTAATCATAAAAGAAATTGATGGTGTGAAATGCGAACCAGTGGAAACATTGATCGTAGACGTACCAGGTGAAGTAGCAGGTAAGGTTATCGAATTAGTAACTCAACGTAAAGGTGATTTATTAGTAATGGAACCGAAAGGCGATTTACAACATTTAGAATTCGAAATTCCAGCTCGTGGAATTATCGGTTTGCGTAATAACGTTTTAACAGCAACTGCTGGAGAAGCTATTATGGCTCACCGTTTCAAAGCATATGAGCCATGGAAGGGTGATATTCCTCAACGTATGAGTGGTGTATTAATCTCGATGGATAAAGGTAGTGCAACTGCTTACCGTATTGATAAATTACAAGATAGAGGTAGATTCTTTGTAAATCCTGGTGAAGAAGTTTACCAAGGAATGATTATCGGAGAAAACAGTAGAGAAACGGATATGACTGTAAACATTACAGAAGGTAAACAGTTAACCAACTTCCGTACTACAAGTAAGGATGATGCAACACGTATCGCACCTGCAATTAAATTCTCATTGGAAGAAGCAATGGAATATATTCAGGCTGATGAATACGTAGAGGTAACTCCATTATCTATGCGCTTACGTAAAATCTACTTAACAGAGATCGAAAGAAATCAAAAGAAAAAACAAGTAGGACAATAATGAGTAACTGGTAGCTGGTAGCTGGTAATTGGTAGCTGGTAACTTGTAGTTTGTAACTTGTATAATTGAAAGGGTAGGGATGCTTTAAAAAGCTTCTTACCCTTTTTTTATTATTTGTAATACCATTTTCGATTTAACTCTTTTCGATTTTTTTTCTATTTTGTACTAGCTACTAGTTACTACCTACTTTTTTTCTTATTTTGTACAAGCTACGAAATACGAGTTACGAAATACGAATATCATGAGCAAAGCAGACGACCTATACAATATTTACCTCCAGCACCCAGCCATCTCAACCGACACTAGAAACATTGCAAAAGACTCCATTTTCTTTGCATTGAAGGGCGCAAATTTCAATGGTAATACTTTTGCAGGAAAGGCATTGGAGTTAGGAGCAGCTTACGTTGTAGTTGATGAAAAAGAGTATCAATTAAACGATAAATGCATTTTGGTAAAAGATGTTTTAGAATCATTGCAAGCCTTAGCAAATCATCATAGAAGTCAATTAAACATTCCATTTATTGGCATTACTGGCTCTAATGGAAAAACAACTTCTAAAGAATTACTGTATTCTGTTTTAAGTAGAAAATATAAGACTCTTGCAACTAAAGGAAATCTAAATAATCATATTGGTGTGCCCTTAACATTATTGAGTATTACGAATGATGTTGAAATGGCAATTATAGAAATGGGGGCAAACCATCAACATGAAATCGAATTTTTATGCAATATCGCGAATCCGAATTTCGGATTGATTTGTAATGTTGGTAAGGCACACCTAGAAGGCATGGGTGGATTTGAAGGAGTGAAAAAAACAAAGAAGGAGTTGTATGATTATTTACGATCAAACAATGGTGTAGCTTTTGTAAATGCGGATGATATTAATTTAATTGAGATGAGTGCGGGAGTAGAGAAAAAAGAATATTTTGGTTCGCATACAAATGCAAGAGTTTGTGGTAGAATTTTAGATTCGGATCCATTTTTAACAATAGAAATAAAATTAAAAGGGAATACCGAATTCAGTAAATTAAGTTCTCATTTGGTTGGAGATTACAACCTGAACAATATTTTGGGCGCAATTTGCATCGGCGATTATTTTGATGTGCCACTCGCTGAAATGATTATCGGCATTGAATCTTACGAGCCAAGCAATAATAGATCGCAAGCCGTAAAAATGGGAAGCAACGATGTGATTATGGATGCTTACAATGCTAACCCAAGCAGTATGAGTGCTGCTGTATTAAATTTTTCTAAGGTACATGCAGAAAACAAAATGATGATATTGGGCGATATGTTCGAGATGGGGGAAGAGAGTATGCGCGAACATTTAGCCATGATAGAATTAGTGCATCAATTAAAATTTAGCAACGTATTATTTGTCGGGAAAGATTTTTCCGCGTCAAAAAAATACGAATTCAATTTCTTCGAAACTACTGAAGAAGCTAAATCATATCTACAAAACAACAACCCTAAAAACACTACCATTTTAGTGAAAGGTTCAAGAGGCATGAAATTGGAAACACTGACCGAAGCACTTAATTTATAATTATAATTATAAATTATAAATTATAAATTATAAATTACGAATTACGAATTACGAATTACGATTCCGATAGCTATCGTGACGAATTACGAATAGAGTTTCACAATAGCAATAAGCTAGCATTCTCATTAACCACTACCCACTACCCATTACTCACTACTCATAAATAATATCTCACTACTTCCTTATTCTCAATAGAGGTTGGATATGAACACTACGCGTTTTACTTTTACAAACGTCGGGTAAGATATTTGTGATTGGGAAAAACTACGCAATAAACTAGAACTACAGCTTCAAAAAACTTTTTCATTTCCTAATAAAAATGTATAGCAAATAGATTATTCGAAAAAAATAATTTATGGTTTCATTAAAACATTTTCATTATGGGAAGATTAGAGAAGTTGGTTGGAAATGCTAGTATAATTATACTATTTCAACTTTTTGTTTGTGGTGTATTTGCACAGGACACTACCTATGTGCAGCAGTTTGATAGATATGCTGAGAAATTAAGTAAAAGTAAAATGCAAACATCTGTGCTATATGATAGGGTGTTTTCGTTTGCGAAGTTAAACCCTCAACAATTTTCAAAGGAGGAGAGAGATTCAATTAAAAATGACATTAAAAATTGGAAGCAAGTTTATTTGGAAATGTATAATGCTGATTATGCAAATTCAACAAAGGATAATTTCGATGTTTTTTTAGAAAAGGTAGATGATTATAAAATCAAAAAGAAAAAAATACCAATAGGGATAATAAACTATCGATTTGATTATATAGATAGTGCCGCATTAAAAGATGGAAGAATAGTAATGATAGATGATAAGCCAGTTCTGTCAACACTTAATAATAAATCACCTTATTTGAGTGACTCCATTTGTCTTTTATCAATCTTAAATAATCAATTATATACAGGGGTTAATAAAATAATTTTAGATAAAGATTTTTACTATACAAATACGAATTATTCGATTCGAAGCATTACCCTCGATTTTAAAGATGATAAAGGGAAATACATTCTAACTCTGGGCGATTCACTAGTATTAAATTTTTACACAAGTGGAGATTTTACGTATTCATATAGCATTGAATTTACAAATGGGAAAGTAGTGAATGCAGATGGTATGCTAAGTGTGATAAGCAGTGGAACGAAACCTTGTTTTGAGGATGATAGATTTACAAATTTTAAATTTATAGATTATAACCAGAGAGATCTTTCTTGTTATTATGAATATGGAATTTATTTTGATGATTGTGATAACCGAGATCCAGACAATTTAAAAAAGCCAATTTTAATTTTAGATGGTTTTGATCCCAGTAACAGTAGAAGCCTTGGAAATATTTTTGATTTGGTAAATCAAGGCCCCAACTTTTTAGCTACAAAACTGCTAGATGAAGGTCATGATATTGTTATCTGCAACTTTCTGAAAGGGGGAGATTTTATAGAAAGAAATGCCTTGGCTGTGAAAGAGATGTTGGCCTTTATAAAAGAAAGAACCTCTGATAAAATAATTGTAATTGGACCTAGTATGGGTGGCTTAATAGCAAGGTATGCTTTAGCTCAAATGGAGAAGGAAAATGTAGACCATCAAACTTCTCTATACATTTCTTTTGATGCGCCACATCAAGGAGCAAACATTCCAATAGGTGATCAGTATTTTTTATATTTTTTTGGAGAAGTAGTTGGAGATGCAAGTGCTAGAGAAGGGTTAAGCCAAATTAATTCCGATGCTGCCAGACAGATGTTAATTCATCATCAATATGAAAACTCTACATCGCCTAAATACAATAATCATAGAAAATTATATTTAGGGAATGTAGGTGTTAATGGTAAAATAAATAGCAACGGATACCCATCGAATTTAAGAAAAGTGTCTATTATAAATGGTAGTGGCACTTCACTTTTTCAAGGTGTAAATGGAAAACTTTTTTCGTTAGAGAGATTTAAGTATGGAGTAAAAATAGCAGAGTCGCAAATCTATTCTTCTTCAAATCAGGGCTATTCAAAAGTTGCTTACTGTATGGCCGCAAATCCTAAGGATATTTTTCATGCAAGAAGACTGAACAAGTTTGCTTCAGTAATACAGAACACTCCTTACCCTACTAATATAGATAATGTTCCAGGAGGGTATTTTAATACTCAGCAAATTATCACTGGTTTAGAAAAGGGGCAAAGTGGAAATGGATTTTATGTTGAAAATGCGATTCATAGTTTTATACCCACCGTAAGTGCGTTGGATTTGCAGTTTCCTACTCCATATGTGAATTATAATTTAAATATTAAGAATGCCAATATTTATTGTAATAATCAAACGCCTTTTGATGCGTACTATGCACCTGATAAAAATGAGGGACATGTGTTTATTTCTGAGCAAAATTCAAAATGTATTTTAAGAGAAATTGAGAATGCAACTAAAACCGTATGTGTAACTACTAACACTCGAAATATTTCAGCGGGACAAATCTTTAACTATGGTGCAAAAACGAAAAATTATTATAATAAATCATTTACAGTCACAAACGGAGGAGTTGTTGGGGTGAATATGAATGCACCAACTGGGTATAGTAATGAATCGATTCCCGAAACGGGCTCTACATTTAAGTTGGAAGGATATAATAATGAATGTGGAAGTGTGAGGATTGATGTAAATAGTAATGGAGCCATTATACTTGGAGATGCGAATTCAAATGTCGGTGAGTGGAACATTTCAGATAATACGCTCTTAACTATAAAAGACGATGGGAAATTAGTAATACATGATAATTCGAAACTTGTAATAAGAAGGAACAGCAAACTTGTGGTAGGAAAAAATGCAAGTATACAGTTGCTGGGTAGCAATGCTCAATTAATAATTGAAGGAGGATTAGAATTAGAGGAGGATGCTGTTTTGTCTTTTAGTGGGGGCGGTTATTTAAATTTAAAATCGAACGATATTATATGGGGTAGGAATTCGAGGTTAGTTTTGAGTGGGGCAAATATGAATGCTAAGGTTTTGGAAATTGCAGAAGCTAATTATTTACTACAAGGTTATAATAGTCAGAGTAATTCTTCAATAGAAATAAAAGATGCATTCATTAATTTAATAGGGGCATCTTCTTTTATAAATACCACAAATAAACTTGTGTTAGAAAATGTTACAATTAGTAGGGGTAAGGGATTAGTTCTTAATGGACAAAAGGATGTCAGTATTTCTAATTGTTTATTTATTAATAACAAAGTCGGACTTACCTGTTATTCAAATCAACTAGAAAAATTTAATGTATTAGGGAGCCCTTTGATACTTGAAAACAATTCATTTACCAATTGCGATATTGCTATTAAAATATTTGGGAAAGGATTTAAAATAGCTGGGACTAATTTCAATAAATGCAAACAAGGTATTGTGGCAGATGGCATGGACATGAACAGTACATTGAGTAATTCAAATATGTCTAGTGAGGAACAGGGCGCAAGTTCATATACAAATGCTGGTGTTAATTACATCGGAATTGCAGGGTCTGCATTAACTATACAGAACTCAACAATAGATAAATTTAATACAGGAATATATAATAGTCAGTCTGCTTTAAATCTTAAATGCACAGAAGTTACATTTTCAAAGTACCAGAATTTATGGATTGCAAATAATGCATCGTTAAATATGGGACCGTCTGGCAATAATTATACAGGTAATAATACCTTAACAGTTTCTGAGGGATTAAACAATAAGAATATTTTTCTAGAGCAAGCAAACTTCATTAACATAGATAATGGTGCAAATAAAATAAAGATATCAAACCCTACAAATAATTATTTTGTAGCAGGAACAATGCTTAATGTACCTTCCTTTTTATCTTTCAGAAGAAACAATTGGTACATTGGGTTTAATAACTCCTCATTTTTAAATCCTCCGAATCAGAATAATTTTATAGTACAATTAAGAGCTGCGCCTTCTTCTCCTCGAGTTGGTTATTATAATGTGCAACCAATTTTGGGTTTAGGAAATTCTATAGGCTGTATAGATTTTAACAAACCAGTAGAAGATCCATGTGAGATACCTGGTTCTTGTAACGAATATGCTTCGGATCCATTAAGTTATTCAAGAAACTCCTCAGTTGTTCATATTAATAGGTACACTCCTGCACCATACAATATTGTATTAAAGCAAATTTTTAATCAACTGAAAGAGGATGTTAATGATGAAAGAATTACAAATAGCTTCAACGACTTATGTAGTTTGTATTTATTTGACGATAAATATGATTCTAGTGATGTGGTGTATCTGAAAGATTTAACCTATACCACCCTGATGGAATTATTTGATAAAATTTATGTGTATCAATTCTATCCAAGCCAATTACAACCAGCAATAAATTTTAAAGAGACACTGAGTAAATTGATGGAAGTGCAGAGTAAGCGATATTCTATTTTAAGGTCATCTAAAAATAGTGATAGAGAGTTTTTGATTTTAATGGATATGGCTCAACTTAAAAGTAAGCTTGGCCAATACCAAGAGGCTACAACATTATTTAATGAAGCAATGTTAGTTGCAAATACAACTCTAAATATTAATCTGGTTAATCATTGGGTATGTATTACAAGCATAAAAGAGCAAATGCTTCATCGCGAATTCTCTTCAGATCAAATTGATTCAACTTTACTTGAATGCCAAGGTTTGATGACCTCTTATGTATCTGCAGGACGTATAGCATCACATAATGTTGATACGTTTAATTCAAGTACAAATAATCTATCAACAGTTTTTGTTAATCCAAACCCAAGCTATGGCGAACTAACTATTTCCATTGGTGGCGAAAATGAAGAAATAAAAGCGATAGCGTTGTATAATCTTCAAGGGGACTTAGTGCTTGAAAAAAGTATTCAAAAAAATACTACTACGTATAGACTTAGCACGGTAGATTTTAATAGTGGGATGTATTTTCTAAAGGTATATACCAATAGCAATGTAACAACAAGAAAAGTTTTATTTAATAGGTAATATGGTTTTTAAAACAATAGGAGTTAGAATATTCATCATAGTTGCAGGCATTTGTTTGTTGATGTCTTGCGATGAAGATGTCAGTGTAAAACCGGGGGCTCTGCCCCCCTATACTGATACTGGAGCAAATATTATATCGTATTACATAGGGAACAAATTATTTTTTTGCAGGGATAATACTGTATACACTAATAACCATTGCAGATTCGATTTGCCAAGTGGTATAGTAGATACAGACACTGTATTTTTTATGTATGGAGATTTTCGTACAGACACCAATTACAATAGTTTGCAATTTAGAATGCTTCATGTAAATGATACTGGTAAATACGAAATTTCAGTTCAAACTAAAAGTGGCTTTAATCAGATTTTATATAGGGTCGGTCATAACGAATCAGATTTTGTAGAGTATGTTACTTTAAACAATTACAAGGGTGAACTATACGTAAAAAAACTTGACACTGTAAATAAAATTATTGCAGGAACATTTAAAGCAAATTTAAAAATTTGGAAGTATGGAACAGAAACGATAACCATTACTAATGGCCAATTTGATTTTAAGTATGAAATGTATTAACATGAAATGGAGAGTTTATATTTTCCCAGTGTTGTTTATAGTACCAATGTTGCTAGTGCTAATGGCCTGCGATGATTCTTCATCTACATACATCGCCACACCTAAACTAGACACGTTGATGCCACCTTATACGGATACTGGTGGAAATGTTTTTGCTTTTCGTATAAATGGTCGACTGGTTATCGCTGAGGATAGAATTCAACGAACAAGTGGGATCTCTATGTCGTATTTCAAACCAGATGATGAGAGTGATCCTGTATTCTTTGTGGAGAGTGCATATAAATCTAAAACTAGGTATGAGGGAATTCGTTTGTCTGTTGCAAATGTAGTGGATACAGGCTTTTACTATCTCAAAGAATCAACGGAAACAAATAGTAACCAAGGGCAATATTTAATTGGGGAAACGAGCTATCTAACAAAGGCTTTTACTACTAGAGATAATAGAACTGGGTATGTTCATATAATGAAAATAGATACGATCAATCATGTTATAGCGGGAAAATTTTCCTTTAAAGCGGAGCTTTTTTTATTAGGCGACGATGTGGTTTCGGTAACCGACGGACAATTCGATGCTGAGTATTATCATTAAGAAAAAATGCTTCGGAAGTCCGAAGCATTTTTTCTTAATTCTTAATTTTTTTCTACTCTTATACCAATGTCCTCTATCCCTTGTAGCGGATTGTCGCGCATGTTTTGTTCGATGGTAAAGGAGTAAACACCCTTTCGTGGGAATTTAATTTTTTCCATAACTTTTATTTGATTAGAATAAATATCGCCTAAGCCAGAACCTAACCATTTTCCATCTGCCTCAGCTAATTTAAACTCTAAGCGTTGAGTTTCTGCTTTAGCTTTTGGTCCTTGTATGGTAAATAAAATAAATAAGTTAGAGTACTTGTAGTTACCAGTATGCCTAATGTTAAAGTAAACATTATGCTCTGAAACGGTGTCTTTAATATCTAAATAAAAAGACGGCTTTTGGTTGATGTACCAAGAGTCGTCTTTTATAGTTTGATAATTTTCGAATACCCTTTTTTGGTCGCACGCACTAAATAATACTGCAACAAATAAAACAAGTAGAGTAATTCTTTTTTGCATTATTTTTTTGGTCTATTTTGAGGTGGACGAGTATTGTTATTGTTTGGTTTATTTCCCGGCTTGTTGTTCGGATTAGCCCCTGCTGTATTGTTCGGTTTACGCTTGTTTCTATTGTTATTGTTTTTCTTTTTGCGATTGCGTTCATCCATACGGGTTAACGAATCCTGACCAACAACATTTTCGTAATCTAAAACCTTTTCAATTAATTTTGGAACAATAATTACATCCGACAAATCTTCTGGATATTCATTGTTTTTGTTCATCGCAATAATAGAATTAACACGACTAACATGTAATGGAATCCAAGCCTCATCATGCCTATAACTAAACCACATCATCTTTTTAAAGATGTCGGTTTTTTGTAGGTATGCAGAACCTCTCCTGGTTTTAATTTCCTTGATGTCTTCAGGGAAATCCTTTAACGCGTCCATATAGGTATCCAACTCATAATTCAAACAACATTTTAACTTACCGCATTGTCCAGCAAGTTTAAGTGTGTTTAACGATAAGTTTTGGTAACGCGCTGCAGAGGTACTCACCGTTTTAAAATCGGTAAGCCAGGTAGAACAACATAGTTCCCTGCCACAAGATCCAATACCACCTAAGCGGCTTGCTTCTTGACGCATTCCAATCTGACGCATCTCTATACGAACCTTGAATTCTTCAGCAAGCTTTTTAATTAACTCGCGAAAATCTACCCGATCTTCTGCGGTATAATAAAATGTTGCTTTTGTTTTGTCGCCTTGATAATCGACATCGCTTAATTTCATATCGAGTTTAAGTTCGATAATAATTTTACGCGCACGATGCATTGTTTCGTACTCCAAGCCTTTAGCGAGTTTCCATTTATCTACATCGATGGTGCTAGCCTTGCGATACAATTTCTTGATTTCGGGAGCATCTACCGCTACACCTCGCTTTTTCATTTGCATTCGAACCAATTCCCCGGTCATTGTAACATGGCCTACATCGTAGCCCCCGGTTCCCGATTCGACACAGACTAATTCGCCTGCTTCTACATATATATTGTCGGTGTTTCGATAAAAATCTTTTCGTGAGCCTTTAAACCTCACTTCAAGTATATTAAATGCTTTGTAGTTCGATGGCATGTCTACGTTCGAAAACCAATCGTAAACATCTAACTTACTACATCCTCCTCCCGTCATACAAGATCCATTGCTCTTACATCCTTTCGGCACACACCCACCACTTGAACATGATCCACATCCCATAATTACATAATTTGTTTAATATGCGAATTTACATTTTTCTTTGCAAATCCCTCATCACTTGAACCGAAAGGTCTAAAAATACAATTTTAGGGTTTGCATTTCGCTCAATATGGTAAATGGCTTTCTCTAAATGATCAATAATATAAGGCGCATTAGCATTATTTAAAATAGAAGCCATTTTAGGCAATTCGAAAAATTTACTCTCAAATCGAATGATTTCAGAAGCGGATGCATTATAGGTTAAACAATCTCTAATTACCTGTAATCCAAATCTTAACATGTTTTTCTGGTTCTCTCTCCCAAAAGACGCAACCGCAATACTGTCTATTAAATTTTGAATTTCAATCCCTCTTTTACCAAAACATAACCGGAACCACTGTACAAAAACCTCTTCTAAATTGTTCTCCTCTTGGTTCATTAAATTGATGCCCGCTTGCATACTTCCATCTGCTAAATAGGCATATCGAGCCGCAGCTTGTTCATCACATTCTAGGTTTATTAGGTAAGCTTTTATCTCTTCATCGGTAAATTTAGAGATTTTAACCAGTTGAGTCCTAGACAGAATAGTGTTGATAATTTGATCGTATTGCTCTGCAACTAGTATAAATAGGGTCTTTTCAGGCGGTTCTTCAATTAGTTTCAGTAGGGAATTACCCATAGTTCCCAGAAATTCTGGCAACCACATAATTAAGACTTTGTATTCAGATTCGTATGATTTATAGCTTAATCGTTTAATAATATCATGACATTCGGCTATATTAATATTCGGCTGTTTGTTTTCGGCAGATAACTTTTCCATCCACTCATCTAAGCCCATATAAGGTGTTTCTAACAAGGCCTCTCTCCATTCTTTAATGTATACAGTGCTTACTTCCTCCGCTTTTTTGGCAATAATGGGGTAGCTAAAGTGTAAATCTGGGTGTATAAGTTTGTTGTATTTTCTGCATGAACTGCATTCGCCACAAGAATCGTTTTCTATTCTATTTGTACAATTTAAATATTGAGCATAGGCAACGGCTAACGCTAAACTACCGCTACCACTCTGACCTAGAAATAATTGCGCATGGCTAACTCGCTCTTCGTTTATGGAACGAATAAGGCGTTCTTTCACTTCTGCATGCCCTGGAATCTCTTTAAATAACATGTCGCAATTTATAAAATTTAAAATTCGTTTTCATCCCTTATCTTTGCAAAATGGGAAGATGGCTGGCGCTCGATGTTGGAGCAAAACGTACAGGAATTGCAGTTACCGATCCGTTAAGGATTATTGCTTCGGCATTAACTACTATTCCAACCCATGAACTCGTTCCTTTTTTAAAAGATTATTTTAGAACTGAACAAGTTGATATTGTTGTAGTAGGAGAACCGAAACAAATGGATAGCAGTCCATCTGAATCATCAAAAATGATTAATAACGTAATAACAAAACTTAAGCAAACAATACCAACTATAAATATTGAACGTATGGATGAACGATTTACTTCGAAAATGGCTTCGCAAGTAATTGCTCAAAGTGGGAAGACTAAAAAAGAACGACAAAAAAAAGAATTAATAGATACTGTAAGCGCAACAATTATTTTGCAATCTTACATGGAAGCGCATCAATAAAAAATATGATTTTACCAATAATAGCATACGGAGATCCTGTATTAAGGAAAGTTAGCAGAGATATCGAAAAAGAGTATCCAAACTTGTCGCAAATAATTGCCGACATGTTCGAAACAATGTACCATGCAAGAGGTGTGGGCTTGGCTGCTCCACAAGTTGGACTTGATATTCGTTTGTTTGTAATAGATGCCTCTCCTTTTGATGAAGATGAAGATGACAAACCGGAATTGAAAAGCTTCAAAAAGATTTTCATCAATGCTCATATTCTAGACGAAACTGGTAATGAATGGCCTTTCTCTGAAGGATGCCTAAGCATTCCCGAAATACGTGAAGACGTGAATCGTTTATCCAACATCAAAATAAAATATGTTGATGAAAATTTTGTTGAACATATCGAAGATTATAAAGGGATTTTAGCCAGAATTATTCAACACGAATACGATCATATTGAAGGGAAACTTTTTATTGATAAAATTTCTCCCATCAAAAAAAGATTAATTGCAAAAAAATTGGATGCTATTACCAAAGGGTTAATTAAACCCGATTATAAAATGAAGTATCCAGCGGTTTCTAAAAAAAGGAAATAAAAAATCAATTAGCCAATTAGCCAATATATATCGGCACTCGTAGTCCCTACTGATTTTGATTGGCACATTGGCTAATTAGCTAATTGGCACATTTAATAAAGGTTTATTATATGAAAAAACTCCTCCCAATTTTACTACTACTTCTCTCGGCAAATGCGTTCGCACAATGGAAACAATTAGATATTCCAGATGGTGGAAGGTACGATGATCTATTTTTCTTGAATGAAAGTGTTGGTTGGACTGCGAGTGGTGGATCCGCTTCAATATATAAAACCGTAGATTCTGGTAAAACTTGGGATTTTAAATTTAGTAGTTCTAAATATTTAAGAAGTATAGAATTTATAAATGATAAAGTTGGATTTTGCGGTTCACTCGATTCATCATTTTATAAAAGTATTGATGGTGGAGAAACATGGACTGATATCGCACAAACGATTACTCCTCGTCCTCATGGAATTTGTGGACTATCTGCACCAACGAAAAGTGTAATTTATGGTTGTGGAATTTGGTCGAGTCCGGCTTTTATAATTAAATCTACAGACACTGGGAAAACATGGACATCCATAAATATGTCTGCTTATGCAAATTCATTAGTTGAAATTCATTTTTTAAATGCTGACACTGGTTTTGTAAGTGGAATGTCTAATCCAATTACAAAAGGAGGTGTAATTTTATATACCCAAAATGGTGGCTTAACGTGGGAAGTAAAATATCAAACTAATCGCGCACAAGATTATGTTTGGAAAATTCAAAGCCCAGACAAAAAGAATTATTACGCATCTATCGAAGCATTCCCAACTGCAGGAAATGTTCGTATGGTTCAATCTGTTGATTCTGGAAAAACTTGGGCTACTAAGATTGTTAAAAACACGTACACCTATATTCAAACCATTGGTTTCATTGACTCATTGAGAGGTTGGACAGGTGGGGATAATGTGTTGTATGAAACAAGAGATGGCGGAAAAAACTGGAATACGATTACGCTTGGCACAAGTTATAATCGATTTTTTAGGATAAACGATTCAATCGCATATTTATCTGGTTCTCATATCTATAAATACCACAGAGATAGTATTTCCACAGGCATTAAAAATATAGTGTCGGACGATATTCATTCGCTAAGTGTTTCTCCAAATCCGTTTAGCACTAATTTTAAAGTGGATGTAAATATCAAAAATAAAACCAATTGTAAATTACTTTTAGTGAACAGCGAAGGAAAAACCATTCAAACAATTTATGATGGTGTTATCTATCCAAATAAATACACCTATCAAATCGATACTCAGAAACTCTCTGCTGAGTTGTATTATGTAATTTTAAAAACGAATGAAGGGTTGATGTATAAAGCTGCTATTAAATTAGCCAATTAGTTAATGTGCCAATTAGCCAATCAGCCAATGTGCCAATTTAATCTACGCATCTGCACATTTACGCATCTGCACATTTACTTGGGGTCATTCTTCAAAGAAATCTTACCTTGATTTAGCAGCTGCATAAACTGATTTATTTTCACAACATCAAGTAGTGGGTTGTATCTATCTTGCCCTCGCCAGTAGAGTTTTTCGGACTGTTGTTGGAAGTAATATTTTGTGTTTTGAGAACCATCCCATGCCATAGCAGAACTCAATGCCATCATTAATTTTTCATCAAGATTTCTTTTGGCAATCATTAAATCATCGTCCGGTAAACGAAGTTTTATGAACGCTTGTTTAAATTGCTCGATGGTGGCAAAAGGGAATATATAAACCATAGGCAAATCGATAGCTTCCATTTTCAATTTGAAAATAGCACTTAAGGTATTGCCTTGTAAATTATCGGGAATAACAAGCTCTTGTTTTTTATATCCTAAACAAGAAATATGAATGGTGTCTCCAACCGATACTACTAGAGAGAAGAAACCTCGCATATCTGTATAGGTACCTCTGTAATTTCTAGAAACGTTAATTACATTTACAAAGGGGAGCGGTTCTAAACTATCAGCATGTATTACAATTCCAGAAAACTGTACAAGTTTTTTATCCTGTGCTTGCGACGATAAACTAAATGCTGTACCAAAAATGAACAGCAGGAAAAATAACTTTTTAACCATAGTGTAATACATACTGATAAAAGCAGAAACGAATGTTTTAGCTTCTTAGTCTTTCAGGTAAAACTGCATTCGGGTCGTCCATATCAGTAATATTGATAGCTTCTACCGAATTAATTTCTGGAATAGAGCGCTTTAATGCTTGCTCAACCCCTGCTTTTAATGTCATAATACTCATTGGACATGAACCACATGCACCTAAAAGTTTAAGTTTCACTACCATGTCTTCCGTTACTTCTTGCAAAGCAACGTTTCCGCCATCTGCCTCTAAATATGGTCTGATTTGATCTAATGCACTTTCAATGCGTTCGATTAATTCTGCGTTTACTTGACTCATTTTGTGTTTATTTCTACAAAGTTAATATTATTTATAACAATTCTAATTAAGAACTGTTTCAGGCAAATTTGCATTTAAAATGGCTACTTGCTGAGCTACGTTAGAAACAATGCTCTGGAATGCTTTAGAAGTAGGATGCTCACTATTTAAAATAATAGGCTCCCCAATTTCTCCCGCTTCACCAACCGCTTGTACCAATGGAATTTCTCCTAAAAAGGCCACATCAATTTGCTGAGCTAGCTTTCTGCCCCCTTCTTTACCAAATAGGAAGTATTTATTGTCTGGCATTTCTTCTGGGATAAAGTACGCCATGTTTTCTACGATACCCAAAATTGGGACGTTAATGCCTTGCATTTTGAACATCGAAATACCCTTACGTGTATCTGCCAAGGCTACATTTTGTGGAGTAGTAACAATAACGGCTCCTGTAATTGGGAAGTTTTGAGCTAAGGTAATGTGTACATCACCTGTTCCTGGAGGCGTGTCTACAATTAGATAATCTAATTCACCCCAGTTAGCATCTTGGAATAACTGACGTAAGGCTGTAGTAACCATTGGTCCTCTCCAAGGAATTGCTTGGTTGGGATCTGTAAAGAATCCTATAGATAATAGCTTAACGCCATATTTTTCAATTGGCAATAAGGTCATTTTTTCACCATCTTTTTCTGCAGCGGGTCTAGAACCCTCTAAATGGAACATCATTGGAATAGATGGGCCATAAATATCGGCATCTATTAAACCAACTTTTGCACCTTGCATACTTAAGCCAATGGCTAAGTTTACGGCTACTGTAGATTTACCTACACCACCTTTACCTGAGGCAACAAGTATAATATTTTTGATGTTCGGGAAATTGTTCGAACCTTCTTTTTTAGTCACTCTAGAAGTCATGTTAATCTTTACAACTGCATCTTTACTTACAAAATGGTGTATTGCATTAACACATGCATTGTGTATGAGTTCCTTTAATGGGCAGGCTGGAGTAGTTAATATTACACTGAAAGAGACTTCGTTATCGTTTATTTTGATGTCTTCAATCATATTCAAAGTAACCAAATCCTTTTTCAAGTCTGGTTCTTCTACATGGCTTAAGGCCTTTAGTATTTCTTCTTTGGTATACATAACAATATTTAATGCAGCAAATGTACCAAAAGAACCCGTAGCAATGGGAAATTGTTTGATTTTTTTAGATTATCTGAGGTGAATATGACTGCTCGTTAAAGCTACATTTCCAGAGGCATCTATGGCTTTAATATCGAAATCCAAGTCGCTGAACCTGGGGTCGTTCATTACAATAAAGGTATCTATGGAACTAGTTTTTGAATTTGGAAACTTTTGAGTGAAAAGCATTACCTCATCCGTTGGTAAGTATAGTTTCAATGAAACATCTTTTAAACTTTCATTATCACTAAAAGTAAGTTTAAAAAAAGCAGTGTCCCCAAAACTATAAGCTTGATGCGCAATAGCGGGAAGTATTTTCGTAATTACTGGTAATTCTTTATCACTTGGCTCCGCAGGATCATCTCCGCAAGAAAATAAAACAATGGAAACTACCATTAGCGTAAAAGTACTTAATAACCAATTTTTCATATTTTAATTTGCAGCCAAGTTCGTGCCAAAAAAAATCTTTTATATTCGTTCTTTTAAACATTAACGATTAAATTCACTATTTGGTTTTCTATCTATGAAAAAAGCGCGTGTAGTAATATATATTTTAGTAGGACTATTCGTAGTGGGTTTTGTACTCGTATTAGCATTTCGAGAGAGTATTCTAAAGGCTGTGATCGCAAAAGTAATTGCATCAGAAAAAAACAAACATTCGCTAGAAATAAAAATTAAAGAAGCAAGTTTCGTAGGGCTAACTTCTGTGGAAATGAAGGGTATTAGCGTTGTTCCAGAAAATAGAGATACACTTATTCGCATAGATCAATTTAAGGTAAGCATTTCTGTGTTCCCTTTGTTTTTAGGACATGTAAAAATTGATGAACTTATTACTTCAAATGCAGTATTAAATATTGTAAATAAAAATGGAGAACGAAATTTCGATTTTCTGTTGAAGAAAAAAAATCCCGAAGATACCATTAAGAAAAACCCCTCTGGGTTAGACCTTGCAGCCATTGCTGATAATTTAATTAACGAACTTTTATACAAAGTTCCGAATAACATGTCTATTGTAAACTACAAATTAAATGTAGTGGATAATGATTTAGGATTTAGCATTAATGCAGAAAGTATAAATATTGATGATCATCAATTGCACTCGCGGTTGGTGTTGAATAACAACGAGTCTGTTTGGCACATGGAAGGCGCAATTTATCCATCGAAGAAAAAATTAGATGTTCGTTTTTATGCTGATAATAAAAAAGTAGAATTGCCTTATCTGGAAGAAAAATTAGGATTGAAATTAAATTTCGATACTATTTCTACTCGAATGGATAATATTGAATATAGTTCCGACGAGCTAAGAATTTTTGGAAATTGGTCGTTAAAAAATCTATTAGTAAACCACACAAAAATTGCACAGAAAGATGTGGTTATTCCAAATGCATCTATAGATTGCAATATGTTTATCGGCGAGAAATCAATTTCTATAGATAGCACCTCTATTGCATACCTAGGATTAATAAAAGCACGACCGTTTATTAAGTACACCATTGCGCCAACAAAAATTTATGAACTAAAATTCGATACAGAAGAATTACAAGCGCAAGATTTTTTCAACTCGTTTCCTCAAGGATTATTTAACTCGTTAGAGGGGATACAAGTAAAAGGAACATTAGCGTATCATTTGAATTTTGCTTTAGATGAAAAGTCGCCATGGAAATGTGTATTTAATTCGGGCTTAACAAAAAACGACTTTGGTATTGTTGGATTTGGTGAAACTAATTTTCAGAAGATCAATGGAGATTTTACATACGTTCCGTATGAATACGGTAAGCCAATGCGACCAATATTAGTAAGCACTGCGAATTCTAATTTCACACCGTATAGTCAAATTTCAGATTATATTAAAAATGCATTATTAACTACAGAAGACCCCTTGTTTTTTAGTCATAGAGGATTTTATGAAGAAGCCTTTCGTCAATCTATTGCAACAAACTTTGTGGCGAAAAGATTTAAGCGCGGTGGCAGTACCATTTCTATGCAATTGGTAAAAAATATTTTTTTAAGTAGAAATAAAACAGTTGCTAGGAAATTAGAAGAGATGATTATTGTTTGGTTAATAGAAAACAATCGATTAAGTCCGAAGCAACGCATGTATGAAGTGTACTTAAATATTATAGAGTGGGCGCCTAATGTTTATGGAATTGGAGAAGCGTCGAGATTTTATTTTGATAAAAACCCGTCGCAATTAAATTTAGGAGAAAGTATTTTCTTGGCGAGCATCGTCCCTAAGCCAAAGAAATTTAAATATTCGTTCATGCCAGATGGCACACTCAAACCATACATGCATAATTATTTTCGCTTCATTGGAAACTTAATGGTGAAAAGAGGGAAGGTTCCAGCGAGTGATACCGTAAATATTTTTAATTCTGTAGTACTACGAGGCATTGCACGTAATTATGTAGTAGCAGATTCCCTGCAAATAATTCCAGAGTCGGATGAGCAGATGGAAGAGTTGAAAGATTTACTTTCGGAGTAGTGCTTATTTTATCATCCTGCATTTATCATCCTGCATAAAAAATCCCGCATATATGCAGTTGTAGAATTGTGCTTCTAGATTTAGTTTTACTTCCATGCTAGTAAAAACTTATGGAAGTGCAGTACACGGAGTAAATGCAATTCTCATCACAGTAGAAGTAAACATTGTATCGGGTGTAGACTATCATTTAGTAGGGTTGCCAGACAGTGCGATAAAGGAAAGCAATCTGCGGATTGAGTCGGCTTTAAAACATGTTGGATTGAGTATGCCGAGGATGAAGATAGTGGTAAACATGGCGCCGGCTGATATTAGGAAGGAAGGTTCTGCTTATGACCTCACCATTGCAATGGGAATTCTGGCTGCGAGTGAACAAATTCCTGCTGATAAATTATCTGCATATTTAATTATGGGAGAACTTTCTTTAGATGGAAGTTTGAAAGCAATTAAAGGAGCCTTGCCTATTGCCATTGAAGCGAAGCGAAAAGGATTTGAAGGTTTTATTTTACCAAAGAAAAATGTTCGTGAAGCGGCGATTGTGGGAGGATTAAATGTGTATGGGATGGACAATATTTCGGAGGTCGTAGGTTTTTTAAAAGGGAAATTAGTTGTTGCGCCTTATCAGTTAAATACCCGCGATGATTTCTTTTCAAAGCTTGAAGATTTCGATACGGATTTTTCGGATGTAAAGGGACAAGAGAACATTAAGCGAGCAATGGAAATAGCTGCGGCTGGAGGCCATAATCTGATTTTAATTGGTCCACCAGGTGCAGGGAAAACAATGTTAGCAAAGCGTTTGCCAACGATACTGCCTCCATTAAGTTTAAACGAAGCATTAGAAACCACAAAACTTCATTCTGTAGCAGGGAAACTAAAAGCAAGCGACGCATTAGTTTCAACACGCCCTTTTCGTTCGCCACATCATACCATTTCTGATGTTGCTTTGGTAGGTGGAGGAACCTTTCCGCAACCTGGAGAAATTTCTTTAGCACACAATGGAGTTTTGTTTTTAGATGAGTTACCAGAATTTAAACGTGCCGTGTTAGAAGTAATGCGCCAACCTTTAGAAGAGCGCCGTGTTACCATTTCACGTGCACGTTTTTCTATAGAATATCCTGCAAGCTTTATGTTGGTAGCTTCTATGAATCCATGCCCATGCGGATATTTTAATCACCCTACAAAAGAATGCAATTGCAAACCTGGAGTGGTACAACAATACATTAGCAAAGTTTCTGGTCCGTTATTAGACCGAATAGACATACATGTAGAAGTAACACCAGTGGCCTTCACAGAACTCACCAACAAAAGAGTGGAAGAGAAGAGCAGCGACATTCGAACTCGAGTTATACGAGCAAGAGAAGTACAATCGGAACGCTTTAAAGAAAACGAATCGGTACACTGCAATGCACAAATGAACACCAAAAAAGTTCGCTCGGTTTGTGTCATTGCCGAAGCGGGCAGTATGATTTTAAAAAATGCGATGGAAAAATTAGGACTCTCCGCGCGAGCGTATGATCGCATTTTAAAAGTAGCTAGAACCATTGCAGATCTTGAGGAATCAGAAGATATAAAACTAGAGCATTTATCGGAAGCGATACATTATAGGAGTTTGGATAGAGATACGTGGGCGTAATTTAATATGCTAGTATGCTGATTTGTTTAATAGATAATATAAGTTCTTAGTGAAGTTGAAGAATGTTAATATGATTCAAATTTGATTAATAAATTATATAAATTTACTTTTATAATTATGATCATCATAAGTAATATAGTAAAGAATACTTATATAAACTCGGAAGGGCATAAGTTATATATTGAATTATTACCTTTCATTAAAGAACAAAAAAAGATTGATTTATCATTTGTAGGCTTAACCCCAATGTCAACGTCTTTTCTAAACTCTAGTATAGGGGCATTAATTGATGAATTTGGATTTGACCTTTTCAAAAATACTATTCACCCTGTTGAAATTACTAAAAGTCATGCGGAGGTGTTGAGTAGGTATATTAAATCGTTGTAAGAGATGGCATAAGTTGTTTCATTAGTAATACTTGTTTTATTGTAATATCTTGAGTTATTCTGTTAACAGAATTCGTTTCCTTTTTTTTAATAATTTCATCTAAATTGAATGAATCTGGAAAATTTGAGGATTGCCTCATAAGTGTAATGAGTATTTAGAAAAGAATTCAAAAGAACAACCCGTTTCTGAGATGAGGAGCTAGTATAGGGTTAAGGTAACTTATGAGCAAATGAGTAATAAAGAAATGGAGAATAAGAAAGGTTCAATTGGAGGAGTGGTTGTGGAATCCATAGGTAAAATTAAAAATAAATCATAATGCATAATTGCTTTATGATACATATGAACAATATAGAAAGAGTCATATGTATATTATGAACTCATGATATGAATAAGAATAAGTTGTTTTTTTCTGATCTCTTTACTCAATTTGATTTTGAGACGTTTTCTAATGAAGATATAATTGACGAAGGGATAAAGTTGGAATACATAAAGGAGATGATATCTTATGCTAAAAGTGATAAACAGGCTGTATCTATGTATTTAGGATTTGCACTAGCAGTAATTGGATTTCTTCTTGGAGGATCAGTCGCTTTCCTAACAAATATTAACACTCTTCAGCTTATTATCTTTTATGTAGGTGTAGGATTATTGTCGGTTTCAGCGATTTTCTTTTTTACGTATTGGAGAAAAATTCATAAATATCATGGGAGTATTATCTCATGTATTCCAACTTTAAATATAGAGCGAACAAAACGTTTGTGGGTAACTTTATGGGGAGAAAATAAGCGTTATTTCAAATTGGGGTTGTTGTTGCTTACACTCGGCATCATACTGCTATTCATGCTATTGATTATAGTTAGAATGTAGTTTTTATAAACAAATGCTATTGATTATGATTAGCATTTGTTTATAATGTTAGGTATAAAATTCTAAGAGTGTGTAAATAGTTTTTATATAAACATATAAGGTGTATATAAATAGGCATAATTTTAATATACACATTATGAGCTTCTTCAGTACCCTAGATTGTATATTTATGCCAAACATTTATGAAACATAAGCAAAAAATGTTTAAAAACTTATCTTGCTGATTGCGATTCAAAGAAGAGCATAATTCCTTAATGATTTTCAAGGTTTACCAATAGATGATGAATCAATAATATCGATAGCCGTCTCAAGACAACGTTTTATGTCATCGAGCTTATTGCCAAGTAATTGGCATTCAATATACACCATCGCAATATAGTTATTCCTAGCATTCAATGGTAAGTATTTTATAACATTCACAAATAAATTTATTACATCTAGAAGTATTTGTTGGTATGATATGTGAGGCAGTAAGACTATATGTTTAACATGCTTGATTGTGTTATGATATACGTTTGGGTTGTTACTTTTATATAAGTTTTCAATACAAAAGCTGTAAGAATTGTCTTGGTTTAATATTTTTTTATTGTATTCATCATTCAGTTGTATGTCTGAATAAGAAAACCCGATATATTTTTTTGCAATAAAATCGTTTAATGCAACATGATTCTCGCCTATTAACTTTTTGAAATATAGCTCAGAACTTACAAAAAGACTGATATCCTTTATTAAATTATATTTTAAATATACAGAGTCGTCAGATAATAACACTCTATTTGATTTATCTTCTACCAGTAATATAGTATTAATACAATACTCAAGAAATGGATCCCCTTTTGCAGATTTATCCATTTGACGGGTAAAATCTAGAACTCGACCAGAAATTTCAATATTACAATTTATTTTAATCCAATTTAGCAGTTCGGTTAAATAATTAATATTTTGTTGTCTAATCGACTCATGGGGAATATGTGGCTGAACAGATTCTTCAGTAATTGTAACAGTGATTTTTGGTAATATATCATTTTCCCAATGGTTTAATTTTTTATTTAAATTATTAAAGATATACTTTGATAAAATAAATTTTTTAGGGGGTGTTATAGCATGATTTTTAAATATTTGAAATACAATTGCTAAAGATGTGATGTCTAACACAAATTCTTTTTGTTCAATGTTTTCAAGTTTAAAAAAAACAGATGGAATTGATGCAATACCTGTTGAGCCTGATAAGTAATTATATCCATCCAAGTGGTCATGTTGAAAAACAGCATTGATTATTTCTGAAAAAGAAAAGTCTCCCTTGTAATATTTTTCTAGATAATCTTCTGTACCACGTTTTATTTCAGTCCCCTTTTTGCCAAACATATTTTTAAAGGAAGAGACAATGTCTTTGTTGTTTTCATCTAAATTAAACGAAACCATTGGTAATCCAGAATAAGGATTGCTCGATACAAATAATAAAATTTCATCATGAAAAGCCAAGTACTTATTCATAATTCTTTTAATAATGATTTGATCCTCATTGCCTGTGAGTTGATGTATACTTACAAAAGTATCGCCTGTGGATTTTCCTAAAAATTGCTTATGGAAAGTAGATTCTAAATTTGTGATATTCAGTTCAATGATATATTCTTTTCTATCTAACTCATATTTAACAAATGAGTCTTGGGTTGCAATGTTAATCTCATGTAATAAACCTGAGTCAGAATTAGTGTAAGGAATGCCCATGCATGAATAAAAATAATCCATATATAGATCTTTATTGTCTTCTAGTTTTGCATATTTATATAATAATTCTAAACCTTTTTCAAACAAATGCTCCTTAATAAGAATTTTGGCTATTATTCGTATATTTTCAATTGATTTAAACGGAATTTCTTCAATTTTTGATATCAATTTGGATGCTTCTACTTTGTTTTTGATGGAATTTGTTTCGTGAAGAGCTAATAAGTATACTGTAGAAGTATACTCATCTAATGGTATTTTTAACATTAGATATTCACAAATCTCTATACATTTCTCCCAATTAAGTAATACCTGTTGAATGTTAATTTCAACTTTATGTAATTCGGGGTCAAAATTATTTGAATATCGCCATTGCTCTAGTAGCGCGATTAATTCAACATTATCCTGTTTTGTGTTATATAATGATATAATATATGATCTTAATTCTGGGCTGGGGGTATCTTTGTCTATAAATTTTCGATATTCTTCAACTGATAAATTATAATGCCCAGTTAGGGAATATGTTTGAGCAATAACATTAAGATAGAAAGCGTCAGTTGTTAAAGAAGAGAATTGAGTAGACAAATTTGACAACTCAAATTTTCCGTTTGATGATAGAAGTGTAAAAACACCCTCTAATAGTTTTTTTTGTTCTTCATTTTCAAATTCTTTCCTTTCTGTAAAAACATCAATCGTAAATTGATCTAATTTTTCAAAGTATCTTAACTGAAGTACAATTGCAATATAGTGTCTGAAAAATATTTCATCTATATATTCAAGTTTAGTGATGAATTTTTTTACACTTTCAGCATACATAGTGCCATCATTCAATTTTAAATAACAAATTGAAATTAACTGTAAGGTTGATTCATCATATTCACAATCTTCATTCAGCATTTCTAATGCAATATCTATATTCCCAGATAATTGCAAAATGTTTGCGCATAGAATTCTGTAGAAGGATTTTTCATTTTTGCTCAGTTGTTCAAAATGCAATTTAGAATCGAGAGTACAACTATTTTCTTTTGTAAGTATAAAATTAGAATATGCAAGAATAAATTTCAAAGAGTGATTGTCTTTATCTATCTCAGTTCCAGAAATAACCTCTAAGTACTTAGAAATCATTTTATTTATTTTTGTCAAAAGCTCTTCGTTGGAAGATTCTACTTCCGTTAGATTAATTGAATGATTGTTAAAGTACTCGATTAAACAAATGTTTAATCGAAACAGGAATTTTTCATGTGTGTCAATTGAAAGAGTAATATCTTTTATTTCTTCGGGTTTAGGAAAGAAATTTGATGTATATAGAAATTCAAATAAATCTTTGTTGTATTTCTCAGAGTTGTTATAAAGCATACTCATAAATTCCATATCTGATTTAACAATTGCTGGGATTTTTTGAATAGCTTCATTAAATTTATCTTTATGTGCAATCAGTAGAGTTACTGCCCAGCCCAATATGTTAAATTCATCGTTTGCAATTATGTCATTTGCTAATATTGATGCTTTATTTAATTCTTCTAGTTTGAAGTATGATAATGCAGCCTTTTCTTTTGTGATGTTATTATTAGTATTTAAATTATAGGCAGTGATGAATGATTTACATGAATTACTTTTGTCTTGCAAAAATGAATAACAAATCCCCTTTTGAAATTTTATTAACGAGATGAAATTGTCGTTTGGTTTATTCGTGCTATCCTCTATACTTTGTTCTAATGATTCGAGTAGACGTAATGCAGTATGAGGTTTGTACCCTTTTAATGTCTCTACATAAGAATCATACCGATTCTTCCATTGATGGTTCAGATCAATATTAAAACTAGATTCTAAATTATTAATTGAACTAAGGATTGTGGTTACTATTTTAGAAATATGGAAAATTTCATTAGGGTAAGTTTCTCTTATTTCTAAATTTTTCAACTTTTCGTTTCTTGATATTTCTAGTGTAAATAGTTCAAAAAGTTGAATTATATTTTCCTTTGTAGGTGGAATAACAAAATGTTCAGCTTGAAAGGACTCTAATAGGTCATCAATATTAAATTCATCATCATGCATTACACGATATTTTAATAATTCGTTGATGATTCTCTGCGAATGATAGAATGGAAATAATTTTCCTTGTGTAGCTATAGGGTATTCTTCTTCAAATGTGGCAAGTGTATTGTTTATTACCTTTACCAGGTCACTTTTAAAATCTTTTTCATTTTTTAATGAACTATCTAGAGATCTCGTCGCAAAATAATTAGCTAAAAACTCTCCAGTCGTTAAAGCAATTTTCGTTACTGTTACACTACCTATTCCCATTTTAATTGTTATTATTTCTTTTTAATTTACAATAAGTGTTAATTGAGTTAAGTAAAGTGTAAAAAATCCATTCAAGCTGTTCTGGATATTCTATGGTTTTTGTAAAGTCTTTGTTGTGTCTAATATCAAATTGATTCACAATATTGAAAAAATCATTTGTGTCTTTTGATGAGAAATAGAGTGTCAATTCTTTTCTTAGAGGCTCTAATATGTATGATAATGCTTCACATGCTGACCGTAGTTTTTCTATACTAGTTGGTTTTGAAAGAAACAACTCCATAGCATGATTTATCTTTTGATCTATCTCTATATCCCCCGTACTAGTGATTGAGTTTATTAAGGAGTTCATTTGAGTATCTGGGAGTTCATTTTCAATAAATTCTATGCCTTCTTGAGTCATTGTCATTTGCAAATAGCAACTTCTTCCTGCTGACATCTCTTTTTTTGTTGCTGATATGTAATTTTTAGTTATTAAACCATCAATAATGCCAATCATTTCTTTTGCATTTACCGCATAACATAAAGTAAATTCTGAATAAGGGTTAAATAAAGCAATTGGTTGAAATGCTTTTCCACCATTGTCGTACATGTATTTTAAAAAATGCATTCCCTTTTGCGATGAATTTTTAGGGTACGACAATGCCTTATATTGTGAATGGAGGAATTCGGAAGTAATAATCGGAGGTTCTTCTTTTTTTAAATATGAATTCTTGCATATACCTGCTATTATCCATTTCTTTTCATCTGTTAAGGGTGTATTTCTGAGTGCAATAAATTCTGGATAAGTAACTCTAACCTTTCCTACTAATTCTGAAATATAATAGACTATTTGAGAGTTGGCTTCTGTCATTATTGTGATGGGTTTTTTAGGTTTATACCCAGTTATAATGCAGTTTGTGATTTCTGTCATATTAATTATGTTGATTGTTTTTTTGAATCAAATCCTTAAGCAGGAATTGCATTATTCTTCATATTGAGTATTATCGTATCTTTAAAATTTGCAATAACGATATTGTTATAGTCAATAAACATCAGTTATTGTGCCAATGAATAAATTTCTGACAGGCAGTCATAAAATGCACAAAATCAGCCTTTTCTTAGAAATTTACCAAGGCCTAAAAATGCTAAGATTTTCTTTCGATACGTTTTTTGAGGGCTGTCTCTATAGTTTCCCAGTTTGTAACACAATCCTCCGTAACTGACAAAAATTCAGCAACATCCTTTTGCAATAACCTCTATCAAGCCTCCTTTCGGTGTTTGATCTCCAATCTTTATACTACCTCCGGATATGCCTTAGAAAGCAGCTTTTTGAATGTTGAGTATGAGTTTTGGGAAAGGCAACGCTTGAATGCCCCTGCGGATATTTAATCACCCTACCAAAGAATGCAATTACAAACCAGGAATAGTTCAACAATTCATTAGTAAAGTTTCTTATCAATAAAGTACAAAGCCGACTATTAGTCGGCTTTGTACTAGTTTAAATGGATGGCGTTTTAAAGCTGCCTCATTTGCATTAATTTATTTAATCTTCACAATTTTGGCTTCGTATTTCGAACTTTCTGTGATAACTGTGCAAATGTAATACCCATCGATTTGATTACTTAAATCAATATTGATATTGTTTTTATTAGTGATTATTTGTTCAAACACTTCTTTTCCATACATATCATAAACTCTAATAATTGTATTCCCCGATTTTTCTGGAATGGATAGGTTAAATGAATTTGAGGTTGGGTTCGGATAAACTCTTAATTCTTTTTTTACATTCAGGTTGTTTTTATTAGATACATTCTTCTCAGATTTAATAGTGGTGGGAGGTAAGTTACTAGCCACTCTATTATTACTTGTACCTCTACTCATACCTTCATAGTTAACTATAAAATCGCTCCAACAGGTTGCGATATTTGTTTCAAATTGTTCTTGAGTTATTGATCCCGTTTTAAAACTAATTTCGTTATTCAGAATACATTCCCAATAGTTTATATAAGGTATTTTTATATCTTCTACCACGTACGACAAAGCATCTACTTTGTCGTATGCATTGGATAAATCTCCCAATAATCTATATGATAATGCTTCATCAAGTTTTAATATCGACATGTCATCAAACATTTGATCTG
>CALRIM020000009.1:0-32692 GCA_943360385.1 Rhizobium sp. Q54
TAAATCTTCTACAACTTTACGGAACAATACATTTATTTTTTGTTCTATACGAAACCCTAATTTAAATTCTATTCTGATAACATTTCCTGGAACAAGATGTACTACTTTATATTCTGTTTTATACGGTTCGTCTTCTACATCAACGTGTACAAACCAATATACATCGGCACGTTTCGGCTGTTTCTGAAAAATAGAATACATAATTTTTGATTCTATTTCTGAAGTAAAATTAGAGCCTGTTAAATACACCAATTGTGATGCATATTTTGGAACAGTGGTATCTGCACTAAGGTCTTTTAAGATTACTAAAAAATCATCGAGTTCTGAAAAACGTAAATACCTGTTTCTAATTTTACGTGCATTAATCCACGACCACATAATGGTAAATAATACTCCACCAATTAATAACGTTACCCAACCTCCATGTGTAAATTTACTAAGGTTTGCCACTAAGAATGATAATTCGATGGTTGCATATATGGCTAATAAAATACCAACTACCCAATACGAGAATTTACGTGTTAATAAATAAACCATCAATAAAATGGTGGTCATTAACATGGTTAACGTTATAGACAAACCATACGCGGCTTCCATGTGAGTTGACTCTTGGAAATATAATACTACGGCACAACATCCAAACCACAATAACCAATTGATGCTTGGTACATATAATTGTCCTTTTGCATCGGTAGGATAATTGATTTTTACTTTCGGCCAGAAGTTTAAACGAACGGCTTCAGAAATTAAGGTAAAGGATCCGCTAATTAAAGCCTGACTGGCAATAATAGCAGCAATAGTAGCAAGTCCAATTCCATAGATTAAAAACCAATCTGGCATAATGCTATAAAACGGGTTAGCATCCAAATGCATTCCTTCTTGAGTAACTAACCAAGAACCTTGTCCGAAATAATTCAACAATAAACAAATTTTAACGAAAGCCCAACTTACACGAATATTTGCACGTCCGCAGTGTCCTAAGTCGGAATACAAGGCTTCCGCTCCTGTTGTACACAGGAAAACGGCCCCTAGAATCCAAAATCCTGAAGGGTTATTAACCAATATATCGTATGCGTAATATGGATTTACAGCCTTTAAAATTTCAGCATGTAAAGTAATTTGAGAAATACCTACAACACCCAACATAGAGAACCAAAGGAACATAATTGGGCCGAATGCCTTTCCTACGAAACTACTTCCGAATTGTTGGAAAAGAAATAAGATGGTAATAATTACCAATACAATTGGGACTGTTTGTATCTCAGGATATTTTAATTGAAGACCTTCTATTGCTGAAGCTACCGAAATTGGGGGAGTTATAATCCCATCGGCTAAAAGTGTACAGCCACCAATAATTGCAGGTAACATTAACCATTTCGCTTTTCTACGCACAAGGGTGTATAATGAAAAAATACCGCCCTCCCCTTTATTATCTGCTCTTAGGGTAATAATTACATATTTTACGGTTGTTTGAAGCGTAAGAGTCCAGAATATACAGGAAATCCCACCATAAACAACATCTTTATTAATAACATTACCTTCTCCGATAATTGCTTTTAATACGTACAGGGGTGATGTACCAATATCGCCGAATATTATACCTAAGGTAATTAATACTCCGGCTGCCGAAATTCGATTTAACTTATGCGCTTCCAAGAAATTAAAATAAAGTGCTCAAATGTATGTAATAAAGAATTGAAAACTAAGCACAACTTTACAAAATTGTTACACTTTATAAAAATCTTATTTACAAAATTAACTATCTTTGAATATGTTGAGAAAGTATAGGTATTTCTTACTGTTCATTTTATTGGCTACAGGCACTGGACTGATGGCTCAAAATACCTATGAAATAAGAATAGGTGTAAACGGTTATCACTTCGCACCTCGCGTAACTAATTGTTCTGTAGGCGATACCATAAAGTTCATTTGGGTTTCTGGGAATAACCCCACTCGATCTGATGACGGACAATCTTTGCCGACATTTAATTTGAACAATAGTTCTCAGGTAAAGACTTTTGTTATGGGAACTCCTGGAACCATCCCTTTTTATAGCACCACACATGGCGATCAAAATGGAAGTGGCATGTCTGGAATAATAAATGTTAACGGTTTAAGTGCCAGCCTAGCAAACAAATCCTTAGTAAGTTCACTCAGCGTTTTTCCAAACCCTGCCAACGACAAAATAAATGTGAATTTTGTGGTAAAGAGAGAAAACAATGTGCTAATCAGATTATTAGATGTTTTAGGTAACGATGTTGCATTGTTAGCAAACGACAAGTATGTACCTGGAGAATACCGCCAATCTTTTGCTGTACCTGGTAGAGTAACCAAGGGTTTATACTTTGTTAAAGTAAGTGTTGGGTCTGAAGTTGCCATCAAAAGAATCTCTATCCAATAGATTTTTTTATCTTCGCAAAAAGCTTTTCTATGAAAATACTTGCCGTAGGTAGAAATTATTCTGAACACGCCAAAGAACTTAACAACCCCGTTCCAACAGAACCTGTAGTATTCTTAAAGCCAGATACAGCAATACTTCGTGAGGGCAAACCTTTTTACCACCCAGATTTTTCGAACGATATACATTACGAAGTTGAACTTGTGCTTAAAATAAAAAAAGAAGGAAAACACATCGACGAAAAATTTGCTATGGGTTATATAGAATCTATTGGCATTGGCATTGATTTTACAGCTCGCGACATTCAAGAAAAATGCAAACAAAAAGGACTGCCTTGGGAAATTGCGAAAGGCTTTGATCACAGTGCTCCCATCGGAAATTTTATTCCCTTATCAGAAATAAAAGACTTGAAAAATATTTCATTTAGCTTAACTAAAAATTCAATTATCGTTCAACAAGGAAATAGTGGTGATATGATTTTTTCTTTTGAACAAATTATATCATATTTATCAAAACGATTTACATTGAAAAAAGGAGATCTTATTTTCACTGGTACACCTGCTGGTGTTGGTAAAATTACAATAGGCGACCATTATGAAGCGTTTATAGAAAATCAATTATTACTAAGACTTGACGTGAAATAAATGATTATACTGAAAAAAATATATACCATACTTACAAAAATATTTGCAACACTTGCACTCTCACTATTAGTACTTACTAATTTTGCATTCAACTATTCTTATCCACGTTTAGACGATGTCGCGGACCGAGTATATCCACAAAATTTTTTCCGTAATCCCTTAGATATTCCAATACAACTAGCAGGTACTTTTGGAGAAATGCGTCCAAATCATTTTCATTCTGGAATAGATATCCGTACAAATTCTCGAGAAGGATTACCGGTGTATGCAGTTGGTGAAGGATATATTTCTAGAGTAAGAATTCAAACCACCGGTTTCGGAAATGCTTTATATATTACACACCCCAATGGTTTAGTAAGTGTATATGCGCATTTACAACGATACAATTCTCCTTTTAAAGAAGCTTTACGTAAAATTCAATTCGAATTAAAATCTTTTGAAGTAGATACACTTTTAGCACCAGATGTTTTACCAGTTTCTAAAGGACAGGTAATTGCATTCAGTGGAAATTCGGGCGCTTCTCAAGGGCCACATTTGCATTTTGAAATTAGAGATGCCATAACAGAGGAAACTATAAATCCATTATTATGTGGATTTGAAGTTGCCGACAATGTTAATCCAATTGTTCAAGCAGTAACTGTTTTTCCATTAAATGAAAATAGTTCTATTAATGGTTTGAAAAACAAAATTCGTTTTGGCACTACTGGACCTCGTCCTAATTATACCATTAACAACGGAAATATTATTAATGCATGGGGAACTGTTGGTGTTGGTGTGGAAGCCATCGACTTACAAAGTAATTCTGCAAATCAGAATGGTGTATATTCCATCGAACTAAAACAAAATGGAGAGCGGATTTACTTCTCTAAAGTAGAACGTTTTTATTTTAAAGATACTCGTGCCATTAATTCTCATTGCGATTTTAAAGAACATAATAATACAGGACGATGGATTCAGAAAAGTTTTGTTGACCCAGGAAATCAACTAACCATATATAAAGATTTAACGAATAGAGGTAGAATTAATTTAGAACCTGGAGATATCTATAATATGGAGTATATTATAAAAGACGTAAAGGGAAATACCTCAACTGTAAAATTCACCATTAATTGCATGGAGAAAAATCCATTTAATTTCAGCTTTGGGAATTACAGAAACTCTAAAGATTTTTGGCCATGTGAAGTGGAGAATAAATTAGTAATGGGGAATTTCAAAGCAGTATTTCCACCTTATACATTTTACGATAGTGTATTACTTTATAGAACATCTGCTGCACGATCTGCCAATTCTTATTCATCAAGCTATACCATTGGTAACAGCGATTTAGCCGCACACGGATTATTCGATGTGTGGATTAAACCAGAGCGCACGCTTACGTCGTTTCAATTATCCAAAGCAATTATTGTACAAGCAGGTAGAGGCTCTGCTGGTGGGTATTATAATGAAGGATATGTAAAAGGGAAAGCAAAAAAAATGGGTACTTTTTATTTAAGCGCCGATTCTATTCCTCCTAGTATTAAACCTCTTAATATTTCGAATGGTAGAAATATGAGTAAAGCATCTAAAATATTAGTTAAAATTGGAGATAATTTATCTGGAATAAAATCATACAACGCTTATATAGATGATGAATGGGTAATAATGGGATTCGACTCTAAATATGCTTTATTATCTCACACCTTCGAAGAAACTTTAGCTCCAGGAAAACATGTGTTCCGCTTAGTTGTAACTGATATGAAAGATAATAAAAGTCAGTATTTAGCAAGTTTCACCAAATAACATGGCAACACTAAAAGTAGGCAGCAAAGCACCATCCTTTAAAGGTAAGGACCAAGATGGGAATACCATTTCACTTGCAGATTTTAAAGGGAAGAAATTAATTTTATTTTTTTATCCAAAAGATAATACTCCAGGTTGTACTGCTGAAGCTTGTAGTTTAAGAGACAACTATGCTTTATTACAAAAAAACGGATTCGAATTATTGGGAATAAGTATTGATGATGAAAAATCTCATCAGAAATTTATCACCAAACATAGTTTACCCTTTCCTCTTCTTGCCGACCCCGAAAAAAAAGTTGTAAATACCTACGGATTGTGGGTAGAGAAAAGTATGTACGGCAGGAAATACATGGGTACAGCTCGTACTACATTTATCATAGATGAGGCTGGAAAAATTTCACATATTATAGAGAAAGTGAATACGAAAGATCATGCTATGCAAATACTTCAATGTGCAAATGCGTAGATGAGTAAATGTGCAAATTCGGAAGTTCTAAATTTCAGAAGTTCTGAATTTCAGAATTTCAGAATTTCAGAAACTCTCCATCAATAATCAACAGCTTCACTCCTTCTTTAGAAATTGAACGATGAGAACTTAAATCATCAGACACCACATAGCTCATACCTTTGCTGAGGGTAAACAATTCACCATTACTAAGCTCACTTACAAACTCACCCTCGAGGCAATGTACAATATGTCCTTTCTGGCACCAATGGTCTGCCAAATACCCTTCGCTATATTCAACAATTCGTATTCTCAATCCATCAAACTGAATGGTTTGCCAATAGGAAGTGCCTGTTTCTCCAATGTGTTCTTCTTTGGGAATGCTTTCCCAATTAATGGTTTGAAAGGGGATGTTTGACATAAAAATATATTTATAAACTAATTAACAACTTCATAATAAGAATTATTCTTTTCACCAATTTTCCTAATTAAACTTAATTCAACTCCCTTCCTCAAATCTCTACTCGCCGTGGCAGTAGAAATATCCTTGAATACTTTCATATAATCTTTTCTCGAAAATTCTTTAACTCCTGTTGATGCAAAATAATTTAAGCGATCTGTATCTTTCATGATTTTGCCTTTGTAATTCATCAAGTCCTTCAAAGAAGTGTCAATTACATTTAACATGTATTCAATAAAGAAAGTTGATTTACCAGATTTGTCACTTCTAGAAAGTGCTTTGTAATAATCCTTCTGGGTAGCATTAACAAGTGTTTCAAAAGGCAAGTACTCAAAAATAGGGTACTTGTCTCTTAGAATTAAGGTTTGCCATAATCTACCCATTCTACCATTCCCATCTAAAAATGGATGAATAAACTCTAACTCATAGTGAAAAACACAACTTTTTATTAGTACTAAATCATCAGATTTTTTCAAGTATTCAAATAATTTATTCATCAATGACGGCACTTGATGATGTGAGGGTGCAAGGTGAGTTAACTGTTTCCCCTTTACAATTCCAACACTTTTCGATCTATACTTTCCAGCAGAACCAACTAATCCATTCATCAAATCCTTATGAGCTTTTAAAAAGCTCTTCTCTGATTTAAAATTGAGTTTATTTATTTGATCATAAGTATTTATTGCATTTAAGACTTCTTTAATTTCATTAGCTGGACCAAGAACTTTCTTATTATCCATTAAAGCTGTAATTTGATTAAAAGAGAGCGTATTCCCCTCAATTTGAAGCGAAGATTGAATAGTTCTTATTCTATTTTGTTTACGAAGTTGCGGTGATTGATGCACCAAATAATTAGCATTTACCTCGCCTAATTTCTCTGAAATAGAGTTAATTAGTATTAAAATTTGTGGAGTTATTTCATAAGGAGGCTTCATTTAATAGTATCATTTGATACTATCAAATATAAGTAAAACAATACAATTAAAGTAACGAATTATAACACTTTTCGAACATAGGAACCTCTATTCCAAAAACTTCCACTTCCCTCACAACATAACCCGTTAAGGATTCTATTTCTGTTTTAGTTTTTCCTGATCTAAAATCAGAATGCATAGAAGTGGTTGTTTCAAAAGGAAGAGAAGCGTATTTACTCATTGTTTTTTGGTGTGTATCTTCTGCAATTTTTATTTGCTTTGCTTGTGCTAATTGTATCACTTCATTTAGTAATGTTGATACTGTTTCAGCACAGCTGTCATCAAGTAAAATTTCTCCGATTGTTTTATTGTAATAAGAAGTGGCGGTAGCAATTGCAGAAATAAAAATAAATTTATCCCACACCACTTTAGAAATAGTGGTTGAATGAGTTGCATCAATGCCTGCATCTTTAAGTAGGCTCTCGAGCTTATCCATTTTATCATCACTAAAATCATCAATCCCAAAATATAAGGATTCCACCTTACCCGAGTTTTCAATAATACCAGGTGATTTCAAGCGAGCAACGATATAGGCACATCCATCTAATACCAGGTTATTAGGATATATTGATTGAATACTGTTTTTTGCATCAACACCATTTAACAGTGGTAATATAACGGTATCACTATTTATACAAGGTTGAAGTCCATTTATTAACTTATCTAAATCATACCCTTTACAACAAACTAGAATATAATCAACCACCCCAATATCCAATACATTATCTGTTGCTAAAAATGGATGAGCTACAAATTCCAGATTTCCTTTTAAAACTTTTAATCCATTTTCATTTATCTCTGCAAGATGATTTCCTCTTGCCAAAAAATAAATTTCTACATAGGAATTATTTTGATAGTTTTTTGCCAGTAATCCTCCGAAATATCCACCTACTCCTCCAATCCCCGCTATTAGTACTTTAGTCTTTTTCATAGTAAAGCTAAAATACTAATTTCAAATTATGAATTGCGAGAAATTGATCGTTAATTCCTCTCAATGGTTTCTTTCAAACTCCCTTGAATATACTCAGTCCAAGCATTTGAACAAGCATTGTAGCATTCTATTTTAGGATTTAAGCCATCATGAGTAAATGTTAATTGTGTTTTATCGCCAACACTTTCTAACTCAAAACGAATTTGGGTGTTTACCCATTCTTGTTTATTCTCTACAAAGTTTAAATCACCTTCTGTAACTAACCAGACTATTTTTTTATTGGGGATAATTTCAATTAACTTTTGCTTCGAATAATGAACATCTCCAAATTGAACAGAAAATTCATCACCTAACTCTTTTGTATTACCTTTTAAGTCTTTTGTCCACCATTCGGTTACTTCGTTAATTATTCGAAAAGCCGTTGTTGCGTCTGCGTTTAATAAAACGACACTTGTAAAATCAGTTGTTTTCATCGTTATAAATTTTTAGTTATCATTCAAAATTAGTTTCAATAAGTCACAATAAGAGGTGCGAAACAGACTATCTATGGGGTTGATTTAGACATTTAAGTATTCTATATTTGAGAAAAAAACGTCATGAAACACCTCACCATATTAGTGCCAGAAGGGGAGAATAATTTAAGTAGCATAGTGGGTGCATATAAAATATTGAGCAGAGCAAATGAGCATTGGGAAAAAAGAGGAAACAAAAAACTCTTCAAAATTCAGTTGGCTGGGCTATCGAATGAAGTTGATTTCTACGGTGGACTATTTTCTGTGAAACCACATATGAATATCTCTTCTATAAAGAAAACTGACTTAATAATAATTCCATCACTCAACCATAATTACGAATTAGCCTTAAAAGAAAACAAGAAAATTGCCGATTGGATCTTATCTCAGTATAAAAAAGGTGCTGAAGTTGCAAGTATCTGCACAGGTGCATATCTATTAGCTTCTACGGGCATTTTAAAAGGCAAAACTTGTTCCACACATTGGTCGGCTGCAGAGAATTTCAAAGCGATGTTTCCAGAAATAAATTTGCAAACAGATTTATTAATTACAGATGAAAATGGGATTTATACTAATGGTGGCGCCTATTCTTTTTTAAATTTGATATTATATTTAGTAGAAAAATATTTCGACAGGCAAACGGCTATTTTTTGTTCAAAAGTTTTTCAAATAGAAATAGATAGGCATATGCAATCTCCCTTTACAATCTTTACTGGCCAAAAGCAACACAGTGATGAAATGATAAAAAAGGTTCAGGAATATATCGAATGTAATCTTCAGGATAAAATCTCTTTTGAGCATTTATCTAATAAATTTTCGGTAGGCAGAAGAACATTCGACAGAAGGTTTATTAAAGCAACTGGAAATACACCAGTAGAATATTCACAAAGAGTAAAAGTAGAAGCATCTAAAAAAGCATTCGAAACCTCTACTAAAACAATAAACGAGGTTATGTATGAAGTTGGATACTCAGATACCAAAGCCTTTCGCGAGGTTTTTAGAAAAATAACAGGAATGTCGCCATTGGAGTATAAAACTAAATATAATAAGAATTGGTAGCTGGTAATTGGTAGTTGGTAGTTGGTAGCTGGTAATTGGTAGTTGGTGGTTAGGGGGGCAATTCTATAAAGGTTCTCTTCCGGTGAATCTTTCCTTTCCAGTTAGATGGTTAATCGCCTTTACGATATTTCTTTGAAGTGCTTCTTCTGACTTTAAATTCGCGAGGTATCTTACAATTTCATTTCTTCTGGAAGGCGATAAACTTTCGAACATTTTTTTGGCGCTAATATTCTTATTTAACGCTTTTTTGAAATCATCATGAGGCTTTATTTCTCGACTTTCCGGATCGTACTCTACTGATATTTCAACAACCTCCCCAATTCGTTTCGGAGAATTTTTAAGCATCGTTGTATTAATATACAAACGCCATTCACCACTGTATTTAACAAGGGTTTGGGTGTAAGCAATTCCATTTAATTTACCTCGAATAGGGATATGTCCTTTAGATTTATCGGCTTGTTTGAATAATGATAATAATATTTTTTGGGGCACAAATACAAATGGATTAATCCCGATAATTTCAATTTGAGCAGAGAATTTATTCATTGTGATAAAAATAAAACTATTCTTCAATAACCTTATCGCCGAACTCTGATTTTAATATCTCAACCTTTTCTCTATTTATTTGCCCCAACCTTATAAATGTACCATCCATCCCTTTAACTTTTGATCCAGAGTACATTTCACCATTAATTGTAAATTGTATAGTATACGTTTCGTACTTTAGATTCTTTACAAGTTTTGTATCTAATTCCAATAGTAGAGAAAACATAACTACGGTTGACCTGCTTACTATTTTTTCAGACACTCCTCCTAATAATCCCGCAACACCCTCCTTTTTCACAATAATTCTGGATACACCATTTAAGGGGAATGTAATTGGTTGAACATTGGTTTTCACAAAATGAACTTTCAAAATACTGTCTATATTATGCGAATCATAAAATTTTGTTGCATAGTTTTTAGGTAGGACGCTTATAGAAAACGACTTTTTAATATAGCTTACAAATAAAGCTGTATCCTTACAATTAATGTATCCAATAACTGCGGAGGTATCAAAATATGAATTACCATTAGCATCCTGTGAAATTCCTAAATTTAGAACCTTCCATAAAGGATTTCTTTTGAAATATAACTCTTCGGTCATATTCACATTCTTTACCTGATCCATTAATTTATTTCCTGAGGTAACATCAACAGATGTGTCCTTTTGTAGAGAGTATAATTTCTTATTTATTTCTTCTAACAAAGGAATAATTTCAATTGCGTTATAAGACTCAAATAATGTAATTGAGACATCGTGTTTAATTGATTTCTTAGTATCAGAAGAACAGCTAGATAAAACAAGAACAGAGGCTAAACAAATTAAATTTAAAACTCGATAAAAATATTTCATGTCAAAATAAATAAAAACACAAGTTACAAATCACAAACTACTCTTCCTCTTTTTACTAATATAAGACCCAACCATTAAAACCAATATATAGCAAGCAAACCCATATTCATATCGAATAGAACCTGCTAATAAACTAACCAAAATGGCAATTGGAAAAAGTAGATAGTCATACCCAACCCATTTTAATTGAGCATGAGAAAGTGAATTATCGAACAATTGGTATTTCGGATTAGTAATATGTCTAAATATTAAATAATTCAATAGTGATAGAATAAACAAACTTGCACCGTACACTACTATCGGAAGTTTAAATTCTAAGGAAGTATTATGTGCAAAATAAGAAGTGGAGAAGGGGATGATGGCTATTGTAAAAAGAAAATAGGAGTTCAAAGAAATTAAGCGCTTATCATAATTAATAACCTTGCCAAACAATTCATGATGTTTGATCCACTGAGAAATAATAATTGCAAAACTAATAATGAAAGAAATAAATTCTGGCAATAAATGTTGCAACTGTCCCAATTGATCAGCAAATGAAGTTCCTGATTCTATATGGGGAGCTTTAATTTCTATGATTAATAGCGTAACAGCAATGGCAATTACTGCATCACTAAAAAAAGCAATCCGCTCAATTTGGAATTTCGTTTTATGGTCATGTTTTATATCACTCATACTTTACATTTCTATAATTCTACGCTTCTATAGTTCTACATTTCTATAGTTCTATATTTCTACACTTCTATTATTTCCCTACCATCCTATGCCTTGTCTTCAATAAATATAACAAAGGAAATATTATTATAAAACAAGCCCTAGACAATGAGACTGAATAATAGGAAATAATTAACGATAAAAAGAAAACGGATGGGGCAACTAGGCTTCTGAAGGTAAAATACCTTCTCCAAAGCACATTTCCAGTTACAGAAGAAAGAGTATCTTTTGTAGTAGAAATATACCTTACCAACCAGCAATTTAATAAACCTGTAATTACAATATTGGAGCAATAAATTACATATGGAAAATGCACATCGAAATTCTCACTATAAAAAGCGGATGAAAATGGCATTAATACTATGGATAAAAGGAATAATATATTTATCCAAATTAATTTATCCGTGTACTTATTTACAAAACCAAATAAATGATGGTGTGCACGCCAATAAATGGCTATCACAAAAAAACTGATGAAAAATGCAATGAATTTTGGTATCAACTCTCGCATACTATTCATTGCTTCCTCGTTAGAATGATTAGCTACATGAGGTGCTTTAATTTCAATTATCAACAATGTCATTGCGATGGCTATTACGGCATCACTAAAAAACATCAAACGCTCGATTTGAAACTTGTGGTCAGTTTTCTCCATACAATAAAGGTAATCTATTATAGAGCATCAAATGCTGCTCTTTTTTCAGCAAACCATTTTTGCATCATTTCTGGATTACTCATAAGTTCTTGCATTTTTTCCATTGCTTGCAAATGAGGGGCATCTCCTTTTTTAAACATTTCCATACCATGACTCTTGCTCATTTGAGCAATTTCCTCGAAGGTTTCTGCCGTAAATTCTAATTCACAAGCTCCTCCTAGTTGACTACACTTCATTGTTTTCATAATCGAATATATTATTTTTTTGCCTGAAAGTGATTCAAATTCTCCTTGAATGTATTTAACAATTGGTCCTTATTAAGCTCTGCCAACCTTATTGCTATTATTTCATTCGAAATTGCAAGCTCCAATTTATTATTTTTCTCTAAAACTGTAGCATAACTATCAAAAGTATTTCCAGAATTAGGGAATAATTCTGTGTTCAATTTCAACACTATTTCTGCATCATCTAGTCTATTAGTGATTAAGAATTGATAGCCCATATTATTTAGGAGTGATTCCTTTTCTTTTAAATCAGTACTGTATAATTCAACTGCCATTTTGTAATTTTCTATGGCCTTACTAGATTCATTATTTTTCAATAAAAAATCCGCATATGTAGTTAATATATTGGCCGATTTAGGATACAACTCCTTGCTATAATTCAATAATAATAAAGCATCTGATAGTTTTTTATCATCTACCATTAGATATGCTAACTCTATTGTTTCATCTTCGGAAATATAATAATTCTTACGGGTTGTTTCTTTTAATTTCTTAAAATCTATTAACGCACTTTCAAATCCTTTCGAATAAATACCACAACCAAACTTCTGTATTAACGACATGTACACGGGGCTTCTATAGGCTTGATGATTGATGATTTTCAAACAAGCAATTCCTTTTAAATCACATCCCACATAATCATAATTATCGGTCATTATTACCACTTGTTCTTTTTCTGGATTACGCAAAAATATAGATCGGGAGCCCAAGCTTCTACCCTTATGCCAAATAATTCTACCCCAACTTTTATCAATAGAAATAAACCATCCCATACCGTAATAGGAAGGAATTGGGGCACGCATATCTTTTGCAGTATCTCCATTATTTAAAACAAATGGAGTGTATGCAAGTTCCTGAGAATACTTACTAAGAATTTTATTTCCACGAAGGGCATTATCGAACTTTACCATATCTTCTACACAAGAATATACATTCTCTGAGCCAACTCTATATGTTTTATATTTCTTAGGTAAAAATACTGTATCCAAAGATTGAGGTTCGCAAGATGCTATATTCATATACATGTGTGGCACTAGCATATTTTTTTTAAAATGTATTTCTCCATTTTGAGGAATATAGGTTGATTTCATTCCTGCGGGAATGAAGATGTTTTCCGATACATAATCAGCAAATTTCTTCTTAGAAACTTTTTCAACCACAATCGCCAACACCTCATATCCTAAATTAGAATATATCCACTCATTACCTGGTTTATTAAATAAGGCTGGTTTATATTTATTGAATATTTTAATCAAGCTATCATTGTTGATGTTCTGGTTTTGATCAAGTTCTTCTATTTGATCTAAGTCCTGACGCAATCCAGAAGTATGAGACAAAAGGTGTTTTATTAATACTGTAGGATATGGGAATTCGGGGATGTATTTCTGAACATTCTCTTCGATACTTAAAAGCTTTTTTTCTTGCAATTGTAAAATTGCAATAGCCGTAAATGGTTTCGATATAGAGCCCAAATTAAACACAGAATTAGATTTAATTTTCTCTTTCGCATTTATATCTCTATATCCAACTGCTTTTCTATAGAAAGGTTTATTGTTAATAGATATAAGTAAATCACCATTAAAACAATTGTTCTTATTATATAAATCGAATAGAGAATCAATTGATTTTTTTTCGTTGAATTGTGCATCCCCAACCTTAGAAATTAAAATTAACAAAATAACAATTGTAATATTTCTGATTTTTATCATTAGCGTAGGGGTTAAACATTATTTTAAGACTCTTCTATAGGTTGGTTCTGGAAATACTTCAAATCCACATTGTTCATAAACAAACGCCCCTTCTTTAGTGGCATGCAATTCAAATGCTCCTACACCGACTAATTTTCCTTCCTCTACTAAGTCATTTAATATCTTTTTACAAATACCTCGCCTTCTAAATTTTGGCACCGTATACATATTCATTACATAACCCCATTTCCCAGATGGATTTTTAAAGTTTCCTGGTAACTGTCTAGTATGCAAAGTACCAATTCCTGCTACCTCTTCACCACATCTTGCAAGTATGGATATACATATTCCATTTCCTGTAGCTTCCTTAAAGAAAACAGTCATTTGCTCCCTTAATGCATTAATCTTTTCTATTGTTTGCGTTCCCGAAAGTTCCAGTGCCATTGCAATACGATTCTCAACTAAATCTGCAACATCCATTTCTGTTGCTTTGTGGTAAGTAATTTCGCTCATCGACTTAAATGTTAAACTTTACTATTAATGGTGTATGATCACTAAACGTAATCCAATCTAGGAAAGTGCCTACTTCTATTTTTTTCAACCTTTCAACTAAATAACTTGATGCAAAGCAATAGTCCAAATGATAGGGTTTATTCTCGTTCTTATAAAGATAAAATGTTGGGTGTTTTTCTTTCCCATGTACCTGCTTAAACTTATGATGATATATAGAATGAATATTTTGTTCTGCTAATTTAGTTACAACATCCATATGATTTCCAATTCTACGGGGCCTATCCCAAATGGAATTACTATTGAAATCTCCGATGAGGATTGCATTGTTTTCTATAAGATATTCATCATAAAAATGTATTGCCTTCCACACTTGTTCTACATATTGTCCATCTGGATCGGTTTTGTTATTAGCCCAAATGGCAAATAACAAAAAATCGAAACGCTCACCATTCACTTTTATTGGAGCAACGAATTTAATAGTCGAATTATATTGTTCAATAGTTTCCAGTGTATATTTCCCATACGAAAAAACGCCAAGGCCTTTGTTCTGATTATCGCCAAACCATAAAATATCGGTTGGTTGTTTAATTTTAGAACTGAAAACTAATTTACTTGGATGTTCACATTCCTGCACCACTAAAATATCTGGCTTATGAACCAAAATGGCTTCTGCTTTTTTTCGAAAAGCACCTTGGCAATTCCAGGTAATGATCTTCATTGAGACAATTTAACCAAACATAGTTAATTTTAAGAATCAACTTATTCTACTTCATGGCTTTGCTAAAAAACAAAAGCCCCGATTTCTCGGAGCTTTCATACCTAACTAAACTAAATTAAATTACCTTTTGCTTCTTTAACGGAGTATTTTGGGAAATGTTACACCGACCTTAAAAAATTTCAGAAATTCTGAAATTCTGAAGATCAGAAGTTCTGAAGTTCTGAATTTCCGAACTTCTGACCTTCTGATATTCGGAATTTTAACTACTTTTGAGCCTTAAACAAGCCTTATGTCATCAATTCTGGAATTAGAAAAAATAGCCTCTCAAGTACGTAGAGACATTGTTCGCATGGTTCATGCTTGCCAAAGTGGTCACCCTGGTGGTTCACTAGGTTGTGCCGATTTTATTACCGCTCTTTATTTTGAAGTAATGAAACACAATACTAACTTCAACATGGATGGAACCAATGAAGACTTATTTTTCCTTTCAAACGGACATATTTCACCAGTATGGTACTCAGTTTTAGCTCGTAGTGGCTATTTTCCAGTAGCTGAATTGGCTACTTTCCGCAAATTGGATACTCGTTTACAAGGTCATCCTACGACAGCGGAACATTTACCAGGTGTACGCGTTGCCTCTGGTTCTTTAGGACAAGGGTTATCCGTAGCGTTAGGTGCTGCTCAGGTAAAAAAATTAAACAACGACCCTTCAATCGTTTATACCTTACATGGTGATGGCGAATTACAAGAAGGCCAAATATGGGAAGCTGCCATGTATGCGGCTCATAATAAAATAGATAATATTATTTCTACGGTAGACGTTAACGGTCAACAAATAGACGGATCTACAGAACAAGTACTTTCTCTTGGCGATTTACATGCTAAATGGACTGCATTTGGATGGGATGTTCTAACTATGGATGGAAATAAGATGCAAGAAGTTGTAGAAACACTTGCACTTGCTAAATCTCATACTGGAAAAGGCAAACCTGTAATCATCTTAATGAAAACAGAAATGGGTGCAGGTGTAGATTTTATGATGGGCTCTCACAAATGGCATGGTGTTGCTCCAAACAATGAGCAATTAGACCAAGCATTAGCTCAATTAGAAGAAACATTAACAGATTACTAATCAAAAGTAAATTTTGATAAAGCTTCGTACATTTATTAGTAGTCGATTTACAATACTCTTTGCACTATTTGTTTTAGGAGCAGTAGATTCATATTCTCAACTAAAAAGCACACAGAAACCTTCTCGTGTGCTTTTTATTATTGATGCTTCTGGAAGCATGAATGGGAAGTGGAAAGAAACGACTAAAATGGATATGGCTAAAAAAATTCTTACTCATTTAGCCGATAGTTTAAGTAGAGAAAATATTCCATTTGCAGTGCGCGTTTTTGGACATCAAAAAGACAAAAGTTTAGTGGATTGTAAAGACACTAAACTAGAATTACCTTTCAGTCCAAACAATCAAGCTAATTTACCCAAAACACTAGAAAGGGTTAATCCCAAAGGGTATTCGCCGATTGCACTTTCTTTAGAATCTGCTGTAAACGATTTCCCTTTAACTAAAACAGAACAACGCTCGGTGATCATTTTAATTTCTGATGGGTTCGAAAACTGCGAAGGCGACGCTTGCAACGCAAGTGCTAAATTACAAGCCGCTGGAATTTATCTTCGTCCGTATATTGTAGGACTTGGCCTAACTCCCGATCAGAAAAAATCGTTCGAATGTGTTGGTCAGTTATTCGATATCCAAGAAAACGATAATCTCAATCAATCGCAAATTGCTAATGTAGTTATTACTTCTATGCTTAACCCCACCAGCTTACAAGTGAACTTACTTAATGTAAACGATAAGCCTACGGAAACAAATGTGGCGATGAGCTTTTTCAATGAAAGTAGTGGTTCTTTAAAATACAATTTCTACCACACGCTAAATGCGTATAATCAACCCGACACTCTTTTTATCGACCCTAGCATGAAGTATGAAATTAAAGTTCATACACATCCATCAAAAACAATTCATAATGTTGAATTGGTACAAGGGAAACATATTATAAAAGCAATTGAAACTCCTCAAGGCTCTTTAAAACTAAGCATGCTGGGCAATACCAAAGCAAAAAACATAAAATGCATCATCAAACAAAATGGTAAGATAATTAATGTACAAGAATTAAATACTACCATACCGTATTTAATAGGAACGTATGATATTGATGTATTAACAACTCCAATCACAAGATTCGAACAAGTAGATATACTTCAATCACAAATAAAAGCAATAAGCATTACCAACCCAGGTATGTTGCAAATAAATAAAACTGCAGGATATCTTTTTATATACAAACGAAACAGTAAAAACGAATTAGAGAAAATATATTCTGCAGAAGCAAATTCAACAAAAGAAACGATCTCTCTTCAACCTGGGAATTACGAAATAAGTTTTAGAACAAAAGCAAGTACAACTAGTAAATCAAGCGTTACTAAAAAAGTAACTATTGTTTCTGGAATATCTACAAGCATTAATTTTTAAGAATGAGAAAAACATTGTTCATATTGCTCCTTCTTCTTACTTGCAAAATATTGCAAGCACAAACGCCTCTTAAGCCAGTAGTAAAAACTCGTTTATTGTTTGTGTTAGATGCTTCGGGTAGCATGACGAACAATTGGGGAGAATCCAATAGATTCAGGGCTTCCAAGGCAATTATCTCTAGCATGTTAGACTCGCTACAAAAAATTCCAAATTTAGAAATTGGTCTACGCGTATTCGGAAGTTTATCTCCTCTAAATGCGAACGATTGTAAAGATACCAAGCTAGAATCTCCTATTCGTGCAAACAATATTGCTAATATAAAAACGAAACTAAATTCGCTCAGTGCAAAAGGAATTACCCCAATTGCATATACTTTAGAACAATGTGCAGGAGATTTTATTTATAGTGGAGATGGGTATAGAAATATTGTTGTTTTAATTACTGATGGGATAGAATCGTGCAAAGGAAATGCATGTGAGGTTTCTAAAAAATTACAGAGTAAGGGGATTTTCTTACAGCCATTTATAATTGGATTGGGGTTAACTCCAGAAGCTGCAGAAACCTTTGAGTGTGTTGGTAGGTATGACGATGCTCAGGATGAAATTGGATTTAAAAAGTCGCTGAAAAGTGTAATGAATACTATACTTAACAGCAGTACTTCTCAAATAAATTTATTAGATGAAAATGGTAAACCTACAGAAACTAATATTCCGGTAAGTTTATATGATCAGAGTGCTGGCATATTAAGATATCATTTTATTCACACATTAAACGCTCGTGGAAATCCAGATACATTACAGTTAGACCCTGTAAATAAATACGACATGATTGTACATACTACTCCTCCTATTTATAAAAAGGATATTGTGGTACTACCCAATAAACACAGTGTTATAAATATAAATGCAGCACAAGGAGAATTGATTATTCAAACAGAGGGGTTAAGTACTTACAAAGAATTATCTACCATCATTAAAGAAAACAATAAAGATGTTATTATAGACAGAATAGACATCAATCAAAAAAGAAAATATTTAACAGGAACTTATGATTTAGAAATATTAACTCTTCCAAGAATTAGTATTTCAAATTTACAGATCAAACAAAGTGAAACAACTACTATAAAAATACCAGCACCTGGATTGTTAACTATTTTAAACACCAATGCAGTCCCAGTTTTCGGTAGTATTTATGTAGAAAAAGGACAAGATTTAGAGTGGGTATGTGATTTAAATGGCAATACCGTTACCGAAACGATTACCCTACAACCAGGAACTTTTCACATTGTTTATAAAAATAAAGGATCGAAAAAGACCATGAGCACCCGTACAGAACGATTTCAAATCAGCTCAGGAAGTTCATATTCCATACGCTTTTAATTAATAATAGAACACTTATATTTGCATCATGAAACAATACCCATACACAGAGAAAAAAGATACCCGTTCGGGATTCGGAGCAGGATTAGCAGAATTAGGCAAAACCAACCCAGATGTGGTTGCATTATGCGCTGATTTAACTGGTTCTTTAAAAATGGATGCTTTTGCAAAAGAAAATCCAACTCGTTTTTTTCAAGTAGGTATTGCCGAAGCAAACATGATTGGTTTGGCAGCGGGCATGACTATTGGAGGGAAAATTCCTTTCACTGGTACATTCGCGAACTTCTCTACTGGTAGAGTTTACGATCAAATTCGTCAGTCTGTAGCATATTCAAACAAAAATGTAAAAATTTGTGCATCTCACGCAGGCTTAACGCTAGGCGAAGACGGTGCTACTCATCAAATTTTAGAAGATATTGGATTAATGAAAATGCTACCCAATATGGTAGTTATAAATCCATGCGATTACAACCAAACGAAAGCGGCAACCATTGCCATCGCAAAGCACGAAGGTCCGGTTTACCTACGCTTCGGGCGACCAGCAGTTCCAAACTTTACACCTGCAGATCAAAATTTCGAGATTGGGAAAGGGGTTATGTTAAATGAAGGTAAAGATGTAAGTATTTTTGCTACAGGACATTTAGTATGGAAAGCAATTGAAGCAGGACAAGCCCTTGCCGAAATGGGAATTAGCGCGGAAATAATAAATATACATACCATTAAACCTTTAGATGCTCAGGCCGTCCTAACATCAGTTCGTAAAACTAGATGTGTAGTAACGGCAGAAGAACATCAGAAAAACGGTGGACTTGGCGATAGTATCGCACAACTTTTAGGAGAAAATTTCCCAGCACCTATAGAAATGGTTGCTGTAAATGATAGCTTCGGCGAAAGTGGCACTCCAGATGAACTAATGAAAAAATATGGTTTAGAAACACCAAATATTATTGCTGCAGTTCAGAAAGTAATGAGTAGAAGATAACTTCTGGTTGCAGCGCAAAAAAAGCGCATGAAGAACCACCCATCGGACCAAGATTTATTAGCTTTTTTTCGCGACGAGAAAACGAAGGAGTATGCATTTACACTTCTCATAAAAAAATACGAACAAAAAATTTATTGGCAAATTCGTCGCTATGTTACAGACCATAGCGACGCTGATGACTTAATGCAGGAAATTTTCATTAAAGTCTGGAAAAGCCTTTCTACCTTCAGAGAAGACTCGCAATTATATACGTGGTTATTTCGTATTACTTATAATGAGTGCATTAATTTTCATCGTAAAAACAAACAACAATTGCATGTTGCGATAGAAGATGCTAACGAAAATGATTTCATTAATCAAATTGGCGACAATCCACTTTCTGGAACTCAAATTCAACTAAAGTTACAGGCTGCAATAGATACTTTACCAGATAAACAAAAAATGGTTTTTCATTTAAAATATTTCCAAGAAATGAAATACGAGGAAATGTCGAACATGCTTGGAACTAGCGTAGGTGCTTTAAAGGCCTCTTTTCACATTGCCGTAAAAAAAATTGAACAATTTTTAATCGAAAATTAAACCATTTAACAAGAAGCTTATCCTATTATTATGAACAACGATTTACAAAAAGAATTAAATGAAATATCACCGATGCTTGCGAATCTCCCTAAAGAGACTATAGAAGCACCAGAAGGGTATTTCGATTCGTTCTCGGACAGAATGCTTGCTCGAATAAAAGCAGAGCAAACAGAGCCTTCAAAATCGATTGTTCGTCCAATTCAAAAATACACCAAGTACATGGCTGCAGCAATGGTACTTGTATTTATGGGCTTATCAATCTCTATTTTCAAAATAAAACAAACTAATATTTTTAATACCTCATCAGCAAACAATACGTTAACGGTAGAAGATATTTATGTTGAAGAAATTGATGAGGCCACTTTAGTAGAATATGCAAATACAAACAATGTAAAAGTTGAGATAAAGGCTGATGTTGACGAATATCAAAATTACATCGACGAACAAACTATAATTGAAGAACTTTAAAATTACCACTATGAAAAAAATCTACATACTTGCTTTTGTTTTTTTAGCATTCTTTAAAAACACCCAAGCACAAGATAATCGAAAAGAAGAGATAGAAACATTTAGAATAGCCTTCTTTACTCGTCAATTAAATTTAACTTCAGAAGAAGCAAAAAAATTCTGGCCTGTTTATAATGAAATGCAAGCCGAAATGCAGAAACTTCAAAAAGAAAGAAAAATGCGTCATCGCAATACTCGCGATAACATGGATAATCTATCGGATGCAGAACTAGAAAAAGTAATTAACGATGAGATGGCTTCCCGTCAGAAAGAATTAGATATAGAGAAGAAATATCACGAAAGATTTAAAGCAATTCTTTCTATGAAAAAACTCGCTTTATATTACCGTGCACAAGAAGGATTTAAAAGAGAGCTCATTCGTAAACTTCAAGGCCAACGAAGACCTCCAGATGCAGATTAAAGCCATTCTTTTCGCTTAAACCATAAGTAAATAAGTACGGTTACTACAATCATTAATACCATTGAGAATAAGTAACCATGCTCCCAACGTAGTTCTGGCATATGGTCGAAGTTCATCCCGTAAATTCCAACTATAAAAGTTAGGGGCATAAAGAATACCGAGAAAATGGTAAGTACTCGAATTACCTCATTCGTTTTTTGTCCAGATATAGAGAGATATAAAGAAAGTAAATTGTTAATGTCTTCATTCAACTGATCATAAACAGTTACTTGTTGAATAAAATTATCTTTCATCTCTCTATACATTGGATCGCGCTTAAAACCCTCTCCAACTTTATTTGTAGTATCTGTAGAAATGGTAAGAATTCTCCTAATTACAGAAACCTTTCTTTTTATTTGATACAAACTCTTTAACAGATTCGGGAGTTTTTTTCGTAGAAATATTCTGCTCTCATAAAAATCTATTTCATCAGTTAATTTCTCTGCGGGATTTTCATAAGTTAACATTGAAGCATTTAAAATATGCAATAGTAACTGATGCTTATCATCGCACTTTGCAGAATCAATATATTTAATTCTAATGTCTTTTAATAAAATCTGCTCTGTACGATGTACCGTTATAATTTTATTTTCGGTTAAAAAAATTGAAATTTTTCTAGTTACCTCCTGAATGGTATCAGCATCAGTAGTTTGATTTCTATCATATACCCTTGTTACGATAAAAATAGAATTCTCCATTTCTTCATATTTGGGTAGATGATCTGGCTCTAAACAATCTTGTACAGCATTGGGGTGTAAGTGATATTTAACACCAAGTTCATGCAAATCGTTTTCAGAGGGATTGGTTACATCAATCCAAAAATCGTTTATATATTCTACTGAGTCCATACATTCATCTATACCCAAATGTAATCATAGATAAGGATATTTTGTATTTTTGTGCATGCTATCAAACCGACAATTATTCTTAATGCACAATGCCCAGACTACGGAGATGCCTTTATTGCTAGAGATCTCTAAGGCCTCTGGCATTTATTTATATGGGCCTAATGGCGAAAAATACATGGATTTAATTTCGGGTATTGGTGTAAATAATATAGGGCATTGCCATCCCAAAGTAGTAGATGCAATAAAAAAACAAGCGGATCAATACTTGCACACCATGGTTTATGGGGAATATGTGCAAGGACCACAAGTACAATTTGCGAAACTATTAACCGACCAACTTCCATCCAGTTTAAATGCTGTTTACCTAATGAATTCAGGAGCAGAGGCGATAGAAGGTGCTATGAAATTAGCTAAAAGAGTAACCGGTAGGGCAAAATTTATTGCATGTAAAAACTCCTATCATGGAAGCTCTCAAGGTGCCTTAAGTTTAATGGGGAATGAGGAATACAAACAGGCCTATCGTCCGCTTCTACCAGGAATAGATTTTATTCGTTTCGGAATATTAGAGGATTTAGATTTTATTACAAACGATTATGCCGCAATTTTTATTGAGGCTATACAAGGTGAGGCAGGCGTAATAACTGCTACAACTGAATACTGGCAAGCTCTTCGAGCAAAATGTAATTCAACAGGATGCCTGCTTGTGTTAGATGAAATACAAACTGGCTTTGGCAGAACTGGAAAAATGTTTGGCTTTCAACATTATAACTTTACTCCAGATATTTTAGTATTAGCAAAAGGTATGGGAGGTGGAATGCCTATTGGAGCATTTATTTCTTCGAAAGAAAGAATGCATACTATAACCAACAACCCTATACTCGGGCATATTACCACTTTCGGCGGACATCCAGTGTCTTGTGCAGCAGCATTAGCAAGTTTATCTGTTTTGCTTGAAGAAAATATTATAGAACTTGTTGAACAAAAAGCTCAATTATTTAGATCATTATTAGTACACCCCGAGATAAAAGAAATTAGAGGCAAAGGATTGATGTTTTCACTTCAACTGAAAAGTTTCGAATTCAATAAAGCTGTTATCGATAAGTGCATTGAAAATGGAGTAATTGTAGATTGGTTCTTACACCGTTCTGACGCTATGCGAATTGCTGCTCCGCTAATTATTTCGGAAGATGAGATTAGAGAAGCTTGTGGGGTGATTATTGATGCTATTGAATCTGAAATAAGAGGCTGAGTTCGACGTCCACGTCGAGCAGCTTAATCCGATGAACGTGGACGTTCATCGCAGCAATTATTTCACTACAGATATTGTTCCACTCTGTTGTAAATACTTATTATTAGTTGCATATGCAACTATTTGATAAATGTATGTGCCTTCGGTAATTACTTGTCCAGAATATTTTCCATCCCACACTATATCTTCTAGAGAATTTGAGCGGAAAATTATTTGCCCCCAACGATTATATACTGTAATATCAAATAATTTTAACCCTTCTGGCAAATCAATTAGCAATTCATCATTTACACCATCTCCATTAGGGCTAAAAACATCTGGAATATTAAATGGATAGGTACTTTCTATGTTAAATGAATATGTTTTCGTATTGTCGCAGCCTAATTCATTTTTCATATATAAACTCACCTTGTTTATACCAACAGAATCGAAAGTGGTAGTAAATTCTTTTCCTTTTAAACTATCAATCGTGCCGTTTATAGCCCAATAATACTCAAAGGGGTAATTACTATTGAACCTAAAGGTAACATTCTCTCCTTTCTTTGGAAATAAAGGACTCCAAGAGAACTCAGGTTTAGGAATTGGCAATACATCAATAGTAATAAATGCAGTATCAATTGCATCGCCATTGTAATATACTACACAAAACAAACTAGTTTTATTAAATACGTTTAGATTAATTGTTTGAGAAGTTTCTCCTGTAGACCATCTATAAAAAATATCCTTGTAAACAGAATCCGAAGAGGATGCATAGAGTGTCACATTTTCACCCTCGCAAACTAATCGTTTACCAAAAATATAAGGGAAAATTACTCTGCCATTTTCTGCATCGTGCCATACTGTATCTCCAGCACAACCGTGAATGCTGGTTTCTAGTACACCCACTCTTTGATTATTACTATTTGCAATCCAATCTACAATTACTTCAGTACCTGTTGATGCTCCCTGAAATTGGCCACCTATTACAAACCACTGATATGTTGAACCTGCAGTTGGAGTAACACTATAATGCACGTTTGTTTGCCCTAGAATTACAGAGTCCAATCCTTGTGAGGATGCATTTTTGAGGCAAAGCATCCCCACAATCATGGATAAACATATCTTCCAGATTCGAAACATTCGTTATTATTTTTTTAATTACCAAAGAGAGCGAGGCAAAGAAAATGTTAATGTAAAATTGATGATGTTACAGGTTTAGGATTTACAGTTATTACTGCCGATCCACTTGTAGTACCAGAACAGAATTTATTGCTCACAGAAACCATCGAATAAGTAGTGGTTGCTGGGCTAGTTCCTGCTGCCGGAATAGTAGGTGTAGGAGTAAATGTAAATGTACTAGATGGATGGTTGGTAACAGTACTTGTTGTAGTACCATTTGTATAACTAAATGTGTATGGACCAACCCCTGTTAAAGAAATAGTAATTGTTGGATTTGGATCGCTATAACACATAGATGAATTACCAGAAATAGTTGCTGTAGCAAGTGGAATAACAACAACATTTAAACTAACTGGATCTCCAGCACAACCTGTTGATGATGTTTCTTGAACTTGTAAACCATAAGTCCCTGGAGTTGCACCCCAGTTTACTGTTATTGCATTACCAGTTGCAGCACTTAATGCTCCACCCCCACTTAATGTCCAGGCGTAGGTAGAACCAACTATATTAGTTACACTATAGGGAACAAGTGTAGAATTTACACATACTGTGTCTGGCGTTTGTGCAAACGAGTTTTTTGTACTTAACACAAACAGAATTGAAAGTGCGAAAAGGAAGTATAATTTTTTCATGTCCTTAATTAATTTATCTATAAGTTCTTTTGATATGGGTTATAACTTATATCGAATTAATGTATGCAAGGGTTACAAAAAAAGTTTTTATTTTTTTTGTAAGCTGAAGAGCATAATAAACATTATGATTACAGAGACATCTGTCTTTTTGTTAAGTACGTATAAAGAATTTCGTTGAAACCTTTTTGAGAATCTGCACGTATGAAGTCTATTTTCTCTTGATGACATCTATTTGTGATTTCTGTTAAATAAGTTTCCATTCTTGTAACATACTCTTCTTTAATACTTGTGGTATGAAGTTTAATTTCTTCACCAGTTTCTACATCTATAAACTGATATGGTCTACTATCAAAATCAAACGCTAATTCTGTTTGATGGTCGGAGACATGAAATAAAACAACTTCGTGTTTATTGTATTTTAAATGTTGTAACGCGTCGAAAATTGCTTCCTTTTCACTAATATTTTCAAACATGTCGGAGAAAATAATAACCATAGATCTTCTATGAATTTTTTCCGCTAATTCGTGCAAAGATTTTGCAATTGATGTTTTCTGTTGAACTGGCTTTGACGCAAGTACCTTTTCTAACTCAGCATAGATTAATTTCTGATGCATAGTTGTTGAACGAGCGTTTGTACTGTATTTTAACTCATCGGAAAACAACGACAGCCCAAATGCATCACGTTGAGTTTTTAAAAGCTCTATTAGGGAGGCAACGCTTAATATAGAAAACTTTATTTTGTTCCATTTACTATCAGGATAATACATAGAACTCGATACATCTAAAACCAATTGGCAACGCAAATTGGTTTCTTCCTCATATCGCTTTACATACATTTTATCTGTTCTTCCGAAGAGCTTCCAATCAATACTGCGAATATTCTCACTTGGGTGATAAGGTCGATGCTCTGCAAACTCAACAGAGAACCCATGAAATGGACTTTTATGCAATCCTGTAATAAATCCTTCCACTACCTGCTTGGCAAGTATTCCAAGATTGGTTTTCGGAATAAGCTCCTCAATCTGTATTAATTCCTCCATACACAAATATATATTACTTTCCCTCTAAACGAATATAAAACTCATCTTTGTATGTATCTCCAATTGGAATCCCCTGCTCTTCAATATAAATTCGGTTTTTCTCTATCGATTTAATTTTTTCCATAGAAACAATGTACGATTTGTGTACTCTTATAAATCTTTTAGAAGGTAAAAGTTCCTCTACCTTTTTCATATTCATTAGAGTTAGAATTCTTTCACTAGGAGTATAAATAGAAATGTAATCTTTTAAACCCTCGATGTATAAAATATCATTAAGGTCTATTCTTACAATTTTATGCTCCGTTTTCACAAAAATATGCTCTAATATATTCTGATCTTCTGCACCGATTTTGCTTTCACTGAAGTTTAACACTTCAGTGAAGCTTCCGATCTTTTGAATCGCCTTCTGAAAACGTTCAAAGGAAATTGGCTTCAACAGATAATCAATAATATTATGCTCGTATCCATCTAAGGCATACTCGGGGTAAGCGGTAGTTAATATAACCTTTGCCTTATTGCCAAGCAATTTCATAAACTGTATACCTGTTAATTCAGGCATCTGTACATCTAAAAATATTAATTGAATTTTATCTTTTTCAATAGATGCAAATGCTTCAATTGGGTTGGTATAGGTATTAACTAAATCCAATCCAGCTGTTTTAGAAACATAATCGCTTAATATCTCTAATGCCAAAGGTTCATCATCTACAATAATGCACTTCATTTACTATAAGTTTATATTTAAAGATACATGATATTGTTTAGTATTTTGATCTATTTCCAATGTATAATTCTCAGGATACATTAAATTTAATCGTCTGTATATATTTTTTAATCCTATACCACTAGAATCATCTTTATTGCTTAATTTAATTAGATTACTTGCTTCAAAATATAGTTTATTATTGATTACTGAAATATTTACCTCTACTGGATTTGAAGAATCATTTACCTCGCCATGTTTAAAAATATTCTCAATAAAAGAGATTAACATTAATGGCATTACTCTATAATTTTCCTTATCAATGTTTACATTTAAATTGATATTAATACCATCTTTATACCTTAATTTATTTAGATCTATATAGCTCTGTAAGTATTGTATTTCGTCTGTTAAAAAAACTTTATAATCCTCGCTTTCTTTCAACATGTACCTCATTATTTCCGAAAGTTTTAATATGGCTGCTGGTGTATCATCAGATTTTTTATAGGCTAACGCATAAATATTATTTAAAGAATTAAACAAGAAATGAGGATTAATTTGCGATTTCAAAAACTGTAGTTCTGCTTGAGTTTTTTGAAGTGTAAGTTCACGCTGAATAGTGTCATTTTTAAACCAATCTTCAATTACTTTATATAATACACTAAAGCTTATCATTAATCCAGATGTAATAATGGTGCTAAAAAAATAGCTCCCAAATTCTCTAGATATTTCCCTATGCTCAGGCCCAACTGGTAAATAATACTCTTTAAAATTTATAGCAATAAGGTATTTCAATAAACCATAAACTACAATAGCACCTATTGTAAGAAACACAAATAATAAATACTTTTTCTTGCTTGCAGTATTAGGTATTATAACCAATAAACTCAAATAAAATATCGAAATATTTATTAATCCGTAAACTCCGAAATGTATAAAAATATAAAAATCAGGGTTAGTCATTTTAGTGTTTCGAGCCATATTAGGGCCAACGAAAAAACAAAAAAACGAAAGCACAAACGCCCAAAAAAGTATATGGCCAGCAAATAGAAGTAACTTTCTCATGTAATTATTTTATTCTAAACTATGCAAATGCAGCTATTTGGGGAGGTAATTATCGACCAATGTAAGATTTTTATCGACGAACGTAAAAAAAGTCGATAAATGTACTTATCGAATATAATGGTGCATTTACACCCCTTTTGAAGACGTTTGTCTATTTTCTGTTGTATACAACTCATTTCGTTAACATTTTTGTTCAACGCAATTATCAAAACAATGGAAACTAAAAAAATCGACTTCGTAATCCCAGGTATTAGTATAGCACTACTAATTAGTTTAGCAGTCTTATTTCAAGGTATACAACACTTATTAAGTATATGAAAAATGCAATCGAAATTAACAACCTAAACTTCCATTATGGTAAACAGATCATATTGAAAAATATTAGTCTGCAAGTTCCAGTGGGAAGTATATATGGATTTATTGGTCATAATGGTGCAGGCAAAACTACCACCATCAAATTGCTTCTTAATTTACTAACCTCAGAAAAAGGGGACATAAAAATATTTGGCAAGGATTTATCTAGTAATAGGAATGAATGTTTAAGTAAAATAGGTGCACTCGTAGAATACCCTGGTATTTATGGTCATTTAACAGCATTTGAAAACCTTAAAACGAAAGCCATCATTTTTGGTATCTCTAATAAAAGAATAGAAGAAGTATTAGGGTTAGTTAAACTTGATCATGTAAGGAATAAAAAAGCTGGGCAGTTTTCACAAGGAATGAAACAACGCCTTGGAATAGGATTAGCGTTGCTTAATAACCCAGATATTTTAATCCTAGATGAACCCACTAATGGACTAGATCCCTCTGGCATTGTAGAAATACGTAATTTAATTTTAGGATTAAGTAAAGCTGGCAAAACCGTTTTTGTTTCTAGTCATTTACTTTCCGAAATAGAAAAGTTTGCTACTCATCTGGCGCTCATAGATCATGGTGAAATAAAATTCAAAGGAGAAATTGATGAAATTCATACAAACACTAAATCAAAAGTTACGATTCAATGTGACGATTACTCTAAAGCATGCTTTTTATTGGATGAACGAAACATTAATTATGAACTTAACGATGAGGGCTTAACTGTTTACACAAATAGCTGCTACTCTCCATCGGAAATAAATAAAATTTTAGTGTTTGGAGGAATCGATATTGATGTGTTAAAACCAGTACAAAACTCTTTAGAACAAATATTTTTCGAACTTACTAATACTGCCTCATGAAAAATTACGGACTACTCATTCGACAAGAATTCTTCAAAATAAAAAGCACACTCGCTTTTAGAAGTGCGTGGATATTACCTCTACTTATTAATCTTTTAATTGTATCAATATTCCTGATAAAAGCTGATGATATATTAAAAGCCCCAGGACCAAATATGTGGTACAGATACCTTGAGTTCATCCTAGGTATTATGGGTTCACTAATATTACCAATGTATGTAGTGTTTTTAACCTTTTCTATTAACGATATAGAACACAAAGCAGATACTTGGAAAAATTTATTCAGCTACCCAATAGAAAAGCGACAAGTGTTTTTGAGTAAATGGATAAGTGCACTACTCGTTTTTGGTATCTTTATTTTTAGCTTTTACGTTTTTACCTATTTAGGTGGACACATTCTAGCCCAAATTAATCCAGCATTCGGATTTCAGAATCACGATATGGGATTGAAAATATTACAAATATTTAGTAAAATGTTTTTAGCAAGTATTGCCTTGCTTAGCATTCAATTTTTCTTCAGTATGTTGTGGAGCGACTTTATGAAGTCTATGGGGATAGGCCTACTATTAACAATTGTCAGTTTAATCGCTATGCGTTGGGAATATATTTATGTTAGTCCGTATGCACAACCTATGATTTCTATTGTTAATTTATTTAAAAAGAATTCTGATGGAATAATTAATTTTGCATCAAAAGAAATTTGGGTTGGACTTGGAACCGCAGCCGTGTTTATGGTAATGTCGTTTCAAATAATGAAGAAAAGAAGCATCCGGTAGATTGTATGCTCGTGTGCTCATGTGCTCGTATACATTCATAATTCACAATTAAAAAAATGGTTATCAAAATCAGCGACTCCATCAGTATTCAAAAGCCTCTTGAAGAAGTTTTTACATTTGTTTCGAACTTAGAAAATGATAAGGTTTGGAGGAAAGAAATTAATCATACAGTAATGAAAAGCCGTCCACAACTAAATGCTAGGGCGAGCGAAAATTCATTCTTATCCAAACGTGTTCCAAACCATATTTTAGAATTACAATGCATTGAATTCGAAGAAAGCAAAAAAGTAGTTTACGAAACTGTATTTGGTTCTAAATTTTATTTAAAAAGCGAGAGAGAAGTGGAAGCAGTTTCTTCCAACGAAACTAAGTTTATATATACGCTGGAGTTCGATACAAGTGTAGTGAAGCATGGCTTAGGATTTTCGCTACCCACCTTTTTAGTGAAGCTGGTTGCGAAAGCAGATATGAAGAAATACCTAAATCAATTAAGAATTAAGATGGACTTCTGAAGATCTGAAGATCTATAAAAAAAGCTCCACAATGTGGAGCTTTTTTTATAGTGAGCTTTTTTTACAATTGAGCCTGTAATTTTTGAGCTAATATATTCTTTGGCACTGCACCAATTTGTTTGTCAACAATTTCTCCATTTTTGAAGATTAACAATGCCGGAATATTTCTAATTCCGTATTTCATTGAAATGTTAGGATTATGATCCACATTTACTTTCCCGATTACTGCTTTTCCTTCGTAATCGTTTGCTAATTCTTCAACCACTGGGCCTACCATACGGCATGGTCCACACCACTCAGCCCAAAAATCTACCAAAACTGGTTTGTCTGATTTCAATACTAATTCGTCGAAGTTTGCGTCTGTTATTTCTAAAGCCATTTTTATCTAATTTTAAATTATAAATTATAAGTTATCAATATTATACTAAGTACTTTGTATTATGTATTAAGTATTAGGTGATCTGTATAGGGCATTTTTTCTTAATACATTATACATAATACTTAATACACCCTTCATTGCAATTCTTTTGCCAATTGTATTAATCAGCAATATTGTCACTAGTTCAATCTAAAAGATACGCCTTTTAGTTGTTCGAGCGACTTCAATAATTCATTTGTAGGGCTTACTTTAAGCTTTCTGCTTGGCATTTCCATTGCTATTCCCTGCTCCTGATCTACTATCTTTATTTTCAACTCACAGTTCTTTTGAGAGTCGCTTTTACTGTTCTCCTCAATCAATCCAACAATCTCGTGCAGCAATTGTTCATTCAAATCACTTAAATAACAACTGATAGTCATACTCTTAGTCAGTTTGTCACGCACATCTGTCAGTAATTGAATTTGATTCACTTTAAACTCCCAATCTCCCTTTCTTCCATATCGTTCTTGTACTTTGCCTTTTATATACAAAAACAACCCTTCATTTAAATAAGGTTTAAATTTCAAATAGTCATCTCCAAACAAGGTAATCTCTATTTGTTCACTGTAATCCTCCATAAATAACGAACCATATGGCTTGCCCGATTTTGCAATTCTATGTGCTGCTCCACTAACCATTCCGCCTATACTAAGTTCTCTATTTTTCAGTTTTTCAAACCGTTCATTTGCGCTTTCTGTAGCGTTGTCATCTGTATCGTCATCTGTTTTTTCTGCAGTAGCATTCGTTTCAAATTTATTAGCAGAAAACTTACCAATTAATTTTAAATCGTTCACATTCGCTGAACAAAACTTTTCTAAATCAAATCTAAACTCATCTAATGGATGTCCAGAAATATAAAATCCAACTACTTCCTTTTCAAACCTTAATTTTTGTAAGAAACCCCACTCCTCGCAAATAGGAACACGTGGCTCTGGAATTTGTGATGCTGCACCTGTTCCAAATAATGAAGATTGCGCAGAACTTAAACTATCCTGATAGTTTGCTCCAAAACGAATTATTCTCTCTAAAAAATTTCCCGTTTCATTTGGTTCCTGATTAAAATATATAGATCGATGTAATCCAAATGAATCGAAAGCCCCTGCAAATGCAAGTGATTCGAAGGTTTTTTTATTTGCTGCTCTTAAGTTTACTCGTTTAACTAAATCGAAAATAGAAGTAAATTTTCCATTTGCATTTCGTTCTTCAATAATCGATTGAACAGCCGCTTCACCCACCCCTTTAACCGCACCTAATCCAAATCTAATTTGATTATCGTCATTCACCGAAAATTTATAAATACTCTCATTTATATCCGGACCCAAAACCGACATCCCCATTCGTCGACATTCCTCCATAAAGAAGGTAATTTTATCAATATTACTCAAGTTGTGAGTTAATACCGATGCCATGTATTCCGATGGGTAATTTGCTTTTAGGTATGCCGTTTGAAAAGCAACAAAGGC
>CALRIM020000010.1:0-32234 GCA_943360385.1 Rhizobium sp. Q54
TATTGAAAACAACATCACTACAAATTCTGGTAAGAATATTAAAGCAAAATTGGTAATAGATTCTGGCGCTGGGTTTTCCATAAGTTTAAATTCCACCTTTTATAATAAACATCACTTGGAAAACGACTTAAAAGACAAAATAAAAGTGAGTGTAACAGGTGCATCTGTAAACAACCCCTTCGATAATTATTTATCATCCGTCTTAAAAGTAGGTATAGATAAATATGAATTTAAAAATGTGCCCATTAATATTTCCTTGGCAAAAAGTGGCGCAAGTAGTTCTGAAGAAATCGATGGAGTTATTGGATTAGATATTATCGAACGTTTCAATTTGGTATTCGATTATAAAAACAAAACGGTAAAATTCATTCCAAACAAAAATTACAATAATAAATTTAAATTCAATCTATCTGGATTGGTGTTCAGTAAAAATGATGATGGCGAAATTTACATTTCTAAAATGTTGGATCATTCGCCAGCGCTTCAGTCTGAATTAAAAATTGGGGATGTAATAATTGGTGTTAATAACAAAAAAACAGAAGATATTGATATGCTAAAATCGGAGTTGAATTCATCCGAAAAGCTAGTAAATATGAGCGTAGTAAGAGATGGTAAAAAGTTAGAAATAGAGATTGAAACAAAGCGCTTTTATTAAGTATATTTGTGCATGAATTTGATAGAATCTCACCGTTGGGTACAAATCCGACTTACCATAATTACCTTACTTCTTGCAGGTATTGCCTATTTAATAGATAGCTATGCTTGGGAAACGCCAAAGAACCCCTTTTACACCATCAGTTTATGGGCGGTTGTGGGCATGAACATTATAGCAATACTTGCTTTTTTTGTGCTAAGTCCAATAGTAGACATGCCAGAAGACGATTATAAAGAAAAGTTTCGTTTCGGTAAATTATCCAGAAATATATATTTGTTCTCTATACTTATGCTGTTTACAGGATTAATGACATTTAGCTCCACTGCAGAAAGGGTTTCCTACCTATTCTTTTTATTAGGCCTAGTTACTATGCCTGTTGCACATATACTTTACGCTATTTGGATAAAAAATATGAGTAATAGCAAAAAGTAGACCCTCTCATATCTCATATCTCAATTCTGATAACTATCTTTACGCAGTTTTGAACATTAAAGATTTATTACAACTTTACAAAACCGACGACAGAATATCCTCCATTGCTAGTGCAATAGCATCTAAAAAAAATGCACATATCCATTTGAAGGGATTAGTAGGTTCGTCGGATGCCTTAGTATCATTAGCTTTGTATTTTATACAAAAGCAAGGGCAACTTATTGTCTTACCCGATCGCGAAGAAGCCGTTTACTTCCAGAATGATTTAGAAAATTTAAGCGATAAAAAAGTACTTCTCTTTCCTTCTTCTTTCAGAAAAGCGTTTGATATTACCAATATAGATCGTCAGGCTGTATTACAACGTGCAGAGGTATTAAATGAATTAAAACATTCAGCAGAATTCGGACAACTAATTGTTACTTACCCAGAAGCATTGGCAGAAAAGGTAATGGACAAAGCCGCTTTAGAAGAATACACCTTAGAGCTTAAGAGTGGAGAGCGTTGTTCTATAGAAACCATTAATGATTTCTTAACCGAATATGAATTCGAACGAGTAGATTTTGTTTACGAGGCTGGTCAGTTTTCTATTCGAGGTGGAATAGTAGATATTTATTCGTTCTCGAATGAATTGCCCTATAGAATTGAGTTCTTCGGAGATCATGTAGAATCTATTAGAACATTTGACATTGAAAATCAATTATCGGTAGAAAGTGTCAAAGAATTATCTATCATTCCAAATATTCAATCTCAGAAATTAGCAAATCATCAGGCTTCACTTTTACAATACTTAGAAAACGGCACGAGCATTTGGTTTAAGGATGTTCAGTTTACGTATGATATTTTTGATCAAGGAAAAGAAAAGGGTGGGGAAATATTTTCAACTTTAACTAAAGAAGATTTAATTCTGCATCCAGAATACATGGATCCTAAAGAAGTATTTCAAACTTCATCAGAATTTAATACTTCACTTAAAGAATTTGCCGTAGTAGAATTTGGAAAGCAATTTTATTTTAAGGCAGATGAGAGTACGCTTTTTGATATTCGTCCGCAACCCTCCTTTAATAAGGATTTCAACCTATTAATACATAATTTAAAAAAGAACGAATCGGCAAATATTGCCAATTATATTTTTGCAGATCAAACCAAACAAATAGAACGTTTATATAAAATTTTTGATGATATTTATTTGGATGCAAAAGATGAAAAGAAGAAAGTAAATTTCACACCCATACCAATTTCCATTCGTGAAGGGTTTATTGATGAACAATTAAATCTTGCTTTTTACACTGATCATCAAATTTTCGATCGATATTATAAATATAAAGTTCACAAAAATTATTCGAAGTCTCAGGCATTAACGCTTAAAGAATTAAGGGAATTAAAACCTGGCGATTTTGTTGTACATATAGATCATGGTATTGGAAAATATGCTGGTTTAGAAAAAATTGAAGTTAACGGAAAGCTACAAGAGGCTATACGATTGGTGTATTCGGATAATGATTTGTTATATGTGAACATCAATTCATTAAATAGAATTTCTAAGTATACTGGTAAGGATGGTACTACACCGAAAATGCATAAGCTTGGTTCGGATGTATGGGAAAAATTAAAAAAGAATACCAAGAAAAAAGTAAAAGACATTGCGCGCGATTTAATTAAACTTTATGCAAAACGTAAAGCACAATTAGGAAATGCATTTCTACCCGACACTTATTTACAAACGGAGTTAGAAGCTTCGTTTATGTATGAAGATACACCCGATCAAATTAAAGCAACTGCGGATGTTAAGAAGGACATGGAGTCGCCTCATCCTATGGATCGATTAATTTGTGGGGATGTTGGTTTTGGTAAAACAGAGATTGCGGTACGTGCAGCATTTAAAGCAGTAAGCGATAGTAAACAAGTGGCGATATTAGTGCCTACTACTATCTTGGCGATGCAGCATTTTAAAACATTTACAGATCGATTAAAAGATTTTCCATGTAATGTAGAATACATCAACAGATTTAGATCTAACAAGGAGATAAAAGATATTTTGCAAAAAACCGCTGATGGAAAAATTGATATCCTAATTGGAACTCACAGAATTGTAAGCAAGGATGTGAAGTTTAAAGATTTAGGATTGATGATTATAGATGAGGAACAAAAGTTTGGCGTTAGCACCAAAGAAAAATTAAAACAGTTTAGAGCAAATATCGATACACTAACTCTAACCGCAACACCAATCCCTCGTACCTTACATTTCTCGTTAATGGGGGCAAGAGATTTATCTATTATAAATACTCCACCACCAAACCGACAACCAGTAACTACGGAGTTGCATGTGTTTAACGAAAAATTAATTAAGGAAGCAATAGAATTTGAAGTGGAGCGTGGTGGACAAGTTTTCTTTATTCACAATAGAGTACAAGATATTGCACAAGTAGCAGGGCTATTACAAAAGGTATGTCCTGGAGTACGCATAGGCATTGGGCATGGACAATTAGATGGAGATGCTTTGGAAGATGTAATGCTTAAATTTATGTCGGGCGAGTATGATGTATTAGTTGCCACTACTATTATAGAATCTGGATTGGATATTTCTAATGCCAATACCATTTTTATAAACAACGCACAGAATTTCGGATTAAGTGATATGCATCAGATGCGTGGAAGAGTAGGCCGTTCTAATAAAAAAGCATTCTGTTATTTATTAAGTCCACCACTTTCTGTTTTAACTCCAGAAGCCAGAAAACGATTAAGTGCCATCGAAGAATTTTCTGATTTAGGTAGTGGATTTCAAGTGGCGATGCGCGATTTAGATATACGTGGTGCAGGAAATTTATTAGGTGCAGAACAAAGTGGATTTATTGCAGAGATTGGTTTCGAATTGTATCATAAAATTTTAGATGAAGCTATTCAGGAATTAAAGGATGATGAGTTTAAAGATTTATTCAAAGACCAACCACCTCCGCCACATGTAAGTTTCTGCCAAATAGATACCGACCAAGAACTACTCATACCAGACGAGTATGTTACCAATATTGCAGAGCGTTTGAATTTATATACCGAGCTTAATAAAATTGAGACAGAAGAGGGCTTAAAAGCATTCGAATTACAAATGCAAGATCGCTTCGGACCAGTACCTAAACAAGTGCGGGAACTATTAAATGCATTGCGTTTGCAATGGTTAGCCAAAGAAATTGGTTTCGAAAAATTAAGTTTAAAGAACAATATATTAAGAGGAAATTTTCCATCTAATCCACATTCAGGATTCTACGAATCCGACACCTTCCGATCTATTTTACAATTCGTACAAAAAAATCCACGAGGAGTAAAAATGAAAGAAGGGAAAACAAGTTTATTAATGATATTTGATCAAGTAAGCTCTGTTACACATGCCATTGCAATTTTAACAGAGATGAGTGGTCAACACAAACTACAAGAAGCATGAGTTTAAATTTAGATATAAAAAAGATTAACGAAGATTGGAAAACCCTTAGCGAAAAAATCCAACAAGACTTCGACTCAGATGAACCCGATGTAAAAGTATTTTTATTTTTAATTGGTGTTCAGGAACTCGGACAAGGACCAAAGAAATTTTCAAAACGACAAAAAGAAGAGTTAATGCATATTGCTACCTGCCGTTTAATGAGCGAAATGGGATTCTACGAACTCGAAGGTTTGGACCAAGATGGATGGCCACATTGGAATGCAGTAAAAGCAATACCAGCTTACACAACACTTGAGCAAGAGTTTCTGTTGAAGCAGTTGATTATACATTACTTTGAGGTAGAGAATGGTGCTACTACTTAGTGAGTTATTCGCGGCACGACTTCAAATTAGTAGCGAGTTATTCGTGGCACGACTTAAGTCGTGCCACGAAGTTTGGAGTTTACTCCACCAAAAACTTCTTCACCACCGAATACTTACCACTTTGAACTCGGTAAAAATATTCGCCTGGTAATAAATCTAGGTTATAACTTTTATCTAGTTTTCCATTAGTTAATTTCACATTTTCCTTGTTCATTTCTTTACCAATAATATTTACAATGGAAACATTAACATAATCGGATTGAATATTATTACCTTGAATTCTGAATTCTCCGTTATTTTTATTTGGAAATAATTTGAGTTCGAATTTACTTAATGGATTGGCATTAACTCCAACGTTTACATCTACTAAATCTGTCATCCAAATTCCTCTACCAAACGTAGAAGCAAATAATTTATTAGAGTCTGCATGAATTTCTAAATCTGTTACAATTACGTTCGGCAATAAACTGCTATACAATTGCCATTTACCTAAGCCATCATACGTATAATAAACTCCTGCATCTGTTCCAATATAAACAGTATTTTTTGCAGAGTTATGTTGGTGAAGCACTGTGTTTACAGGTATGTTAGGGAGGTTCATAGAAATGTTCGTCCAAGTTGCTCCCGCATCTATCGTTTTAAAAACTTTAATTCCAGATGCAAATCCACTGAAACATGCCCATGCTGTTTGAGGATTATTATTATCAACAGAAATAGATGTACAATACAATGAGTCTGGTAATCCGGCTGTTCTATTAGCCCATGTAGTACCAGAGTTTACAGTTACATAAAACTTCATCGGTTCATTTTGTTGATGAACAATTCGTTTTGCAACATAAATAAAACTTGGATTGCTTTCACAAAAATCGAAAGATGAAATAACCGCTCCTACACCACTACTCATTTCAGGAAAACTAGAAATTGGAGTAAACGAAAATCCTTCATCAACAGAAACATGCATATTTTCATATCCTGCATAAATGATCTCGGGAACATTCGGATCCAATTTAAATGGAGTAGTCCATTCACCATTTTCTCCATTAGCAATATTCAATGAATTAAAACTTAAGCCCGCATCAAAAGATTGTACGATGTTTCCGTATTGAGATGAACCATATAAAATATCAGTGTCTGTTGGATGCAAAGCGCAATCCATTCCGTCACCACCAATCATATTCACCCATTTATTATTACTGCGATAAAATGTTGAATTATCTTGCGCACCTGTAATTACATCGCCGAATTTCTGACGAAGGGATAATCTATAAAAAGAAGAAATTTGCATTCCACTTCCTAAAAATTTCCAATGTGTTGGCCAATGGTAATTAGGGTCACTATTTGCATTAGCCCAAGAACCAATAACAGGATTGTGAGTTCTGTAAAGTCCGCCATCATTAGAAACAAAATAAGTATTTGTTAAGGCATGATATTTAAATTGATGTTGGTCTGCATGTAAATATTCTCCAAAATATGGCAACCAATACGACATTCCATCCCATGTTGCTCCACCATCATTTGTACCCCACATATTTATTCCACCTACATAAACTTTATCGCGAACATTACCATCAGCTACAATTGCTAAATCGTATGTACCCTGTCCGCCACCGCCAGTACTATTATCCCAACCCAACAAATTTAAACCAGTAGCTCCATCGTATTGCTTTGTCCAAGTAACACCATTGTTAATACTTCTATAAAATCCCTCTAATCCTCTATCTAATCCACATGTAATAGCATATATATAATTAGTATCTACTGGGGAAACGGCAAGCTCTACTCGTTGTGCCATTTGGGTTGGAATTCCTGTAGTAAGAAGGGTCCACGATTCACCAAAATTTACAGATTTCAATACACCAGCATCACCTTCATTCAGCGTACCAATAAATCCAGTGCTTGCAAAAAGTGTTTTAGCATTTTTAGGGTTGCTTTCCAAATCCCAAATAATAGAGCTGTTTTTCTTTGCCCAAGTTGTGCCTCCATTATACGATTTCCAAATGCCCGAAATGCCCACTGCCACTAGCTCTTGAGAGTTCGATGGATTTACTATTACTCTACGAATTAGTGATTCATCTAGCGTATTTAAGGCAAGATTCAATCCTGTTTCTGTCCATGTGGCTCCGCCGTCAATGGTTTTATAAACTCCAATACCATAATGTGTATGTCTTTTTCTTCCATCTGCTTTTAAGGAAACTCCTAAATATCCATAGTCACCTACGGAAATATACATGGTGTTCGTATTATTCGGATCAATAGCAATATCGCTAATTCTTATAATGGGTAAGTTGTCGGTAAGAGGTGTCCATGACTGACCAGAATTAGTACTTTTCCAAACACCTCCTTGTGCAACGCCAACAAAAATTGTTGCAGAATCTGTTGGATGAAATGTAATGCAATTAATTCTGCCCATTCCGTGAGAGGTTATTTGATCAACAGATGGAGGGAGTTCTGAAGGACCATAAGGAATCCAATTTCCAGAAGCTCTCTTGTTCGCTATATTTTTTTCTGCTTGAATTTTTTTCACCTCTTGTAAAAAGACAGAGGGGTCTGCAATTTTTCCATTTAATGGAACTCTTTGCTCATAATGGGCTTCCCATCTCTTATACCACTTCCAACCCTTTGTTTTGGACAAATCGTGCGAATTTTTATACGCTTCAAATTCCGATTGTAGCTGGGAAAAACTACTTGGTTTATTACTATCATTTGATTTAAAAACCTGTGAAAAGGCTATAGATGGCAATAAAAATAATAGAAGAAATGCTCTTTGCATGATTTGTATATCTAATTGTTATTCATAAATTTAACAATTCTAATGCCAATTAATAAAAAACATAGTGAATAAAGATCTGATTCGTAAATACATCCTCGAGCAACGCGAAAGTTTGAGTGAGGAAAATAAGTGTGCACTCTTACAAAGTGTAATTGATCAGATGAATCAATTCGATTTTTCTAAAATTAAAGTCGTTCACATTTATCTGCCTATAAAAAAGAAAAATGAAATTGATACTTTTCCAATTATTCGTTTTTTAAGATTAATTGCATCACACGTAACTATTGTTATTCCAAGAAGTAATTTTAAAACATTTGAAATGCAAAATGTTATTTGCAACGATAATACAATACTTCATGAAAACAATTATGGAATTATGGAACCTGTAGATGGAGTTGTTATTCCATATGAAAATATTGATATGGTGATATGCCCATTGCTTACTTTCGATAAAAATGGATATAGGGTTGGGTATGGAAAAGGATTCTACGATCGCTTTTTATCTCAATGTAGAGAAGACGTTATAAAAATTGGATTAAGTTATTTCGAACCGATTGAAAAAATCGAAGACATCGATGCACACGATGTAAAATTGAACTATGCCATAAGTCCATCAAAACTCTGGACATTCTAAGAATATTTTTAAATATGTTTCCTGCAGATTAATCTTTCAAACCTCCAGGAAACATTAATATATGAGCACACGAACTAACTAGCACACGAGCACATGAACTACTGTTTTACTCTTTCCACGTAATCCCCAGTTCTCGTATCTACTTTCACTCTATCTCCTTCATTAATAAATAAAGGAACACGAATTTCTGCACCATTAGAAACAGTTGCTGCTTTGGTTACGTTTGTTGCAGTATCTCCTTTTACAGCAGGTTCAGTATAAGTAATTTCTAATTCTACATGAGGAGGTGCTGATGCTAAAATTGGTTCATCACTTTCAAATGCAATGATTAAATTCATTCCTTCTGAAACAAATTTTGCAGAGTTACCAAATAAGAATTTCGGAATATTAAATTGTTCGTAAGTTTCATTATCCATTACTACAAAGAAATCTCCATCATCATATAAATATTGATAATCTTTTGTTTCTACTCTACAAATTGTAACCTCTTCGTCTGTACGAAAACGGTATTCAACAATTTTTCCAGATTTAACGTTACGCATTCTTGCTTGATAAAAAGCGCGTAAGTTTCCTGGCGTACGATGAATAAATTCTTCTACTGTAACTAAGTCACCGTTGAAACGCAACACATTTCCACTTTTTACATCGGATGCTTTTGCCATATGATTGTATTTTTTATATTAATAAGGTCTGCAAAGATAATAAAATTAGCCTTTTATACTGACTTATAATCCATTATCGAGATGGATTTATCACAGAATTCATATTCATACTCTTGGTTAGAGCAAACGATTAGAGTTCTGTGTTGGGTATAATTCTTTAATAGTTCCTGATACCAGGCAATCCCTTGCTTATCAAGATTAGAACATGGTTCATCTAATAAAATACATGCCACATCCGATAAAATAGCAAGCGCCAATTTCAGTCGTTGTTTCATTCCAGATGAAAAATGACGAATTTCTTTATGAGTAGATTTTTCTAGTCCTAGAAAAGAAATAATTTCCTGATTCGATAAATTGTGAAGTCTTTTTTTAAATGAAAAATGAAAATCGATCATTTCTATTAATGTCATTTCTTCTACCAATTCTAAATAAGGCGAAGCAATGCTAAAGTGTTCGAATACTTCATCAACAAGAATTTTTTTATTATTTACAAGATAACTTGTTTCTCCTTCAGAGGGACTTAATATTCCAGAAATGACTTGTAATAAAGTTGATTTTCCAGAACCATTTGATCCTAAAACTGCAATTCGGGTACCTGCAGGAATTTCAAAATTAATATTCCTAAAAACCCATTCGCGATTAAATTTTTTACCGATTTGTTGAAGATTGATTTGCATTAATCTCTAGAATAACCCTTCATAATACCATTGGTAGAAGAATTGATAAACTCTAAGATACCAGCTTTTATTGGGCTATCGGAGATTTCACTTTCTATCATTGGTATAGCATTAGAAATAGAATATCCTTTAACATATAATATTCTATAAATATCTTCTATCTGACGAATCTGATCATCAGAGAATCCTCTACGACGTAAACCAACAGAATTTATTCCTACATAAGAAATCGGTTCGCGTGCTGCTTTTGTATATGGTGGAACGTTTTTACGAACCAATGTGCCACCTGCAATAAATGTATGTGCACCAATACGTAAAAATTGTCCGACTGCTGCCATACCTTCTAGTATTGCATAATCTTCTATTGTTACATGGCCTGCAAGATTTACATTGTTTGCCAAAATAATATTATCGCCTAAAATACAATCGTGTGCAATATGGGTATACGCCATCAACAAGCAATTTTTACCTATGCTTGTTTTCATTCTATCTACAGTGCCTCTATTAATGGTAACACATTCGCGAATAACTGTACCATCTCCAATTTCAACTATACTTGCTTCTCCCTTAAATTTCAAATCTTGAGGAATCGCAGATACCACCGCACCTGGAAATATTTTACAATTTTTACCGATACGAGCACCATCCATGATGCTAACATTAGGACCAATCCATGTTCCTTCACCAATTTCAACGTTTTCAGAAACAGTTGTAAAAGGCTCAATAGTAACATTATCGGCTATCTTCGCTTTTGGGTGTATAGATGCAAGTGGAGATATCATTCGTTTAGTTTAGCTTTTTCTAACAATTTGTGCCATTAATTCTGCTTCCATCACAATTTTCTCTCCTACAAATGCAGTTCCGCGCATTTGACAGATGCCTCGACGGATGGGTGCAATTAAATCGCACCTAAATATAATAGTATCTCCCGGAAGTACCTTATCCTTGAAGCGAGCATTTTCAATTTTCATGAAATAGGTCCAATAATTCTCTGGATCGGGTACTGTGTTTAAAACCAATATTCCACCTGTTTGTGCCATGGCTTCAACCTGTAAAACACCTGGCATTACTGGGTTTCCAGGGAAATGTCCTCTGAAGAAATCTTCGTTCATCGTTACATTTTTAATACCTACCACGTGTTTTTGTGTAAGCTCCGTAATTTTATCAATTAATAAAAATGGTGGGCGATGTGGAAGAATATTCATAATTCCATTAATATCGTATACCGGTGTTGCACTAGGATTATACGTTGGAATATTTTTCTTTGCTTTTTCTTTCTTGATTAATGCTTTAATTTTTTTAGCGAAAGCAACATTTGCTGCATGCCCTGGGCGAGCTGCCATTATATGGCCCTTCAAAGGCATACCTACAAGCGCTAAATCACCAATTACATCTAGTAATTTATGACGAGCGGGTTCATTTTGATAACGTAATTCGATGTTGTTTAAAATACCTTCTCTTGCAACTGCGATTTTTTCTCTGTTGAATAATTTCGCTAAGTGCTCTAACTCTTCATCATCTACCACCTTATCTACTACTACAATTGCATTGTTCAAATCACCACCTTTAATAAGATTGTGCTTCAACAACATTTCTAATTCGTGCAAGAAACAAAAGGTTCTACAAGATGCAATTTCTGATTTAAATTCAGAGATAGAAGATAATGCCGCATGCTGACTACCTAAAACAGGTGAGTTATAATCAACCATTACAGTTACCCTATAATCATCTATGTATGGCATTGCGGTCATCTCTACATGACGCTCGGTTTCTTCGTAATTGATATTATAAGGAATTACAAAATATTCGCGTTCTGCTTCTTGATGAACAATTCCAACTTTTTCAATCTCTACTATAAAAGGCATCGAACTTCCATCCATTATTGGAGCTTCTGGGCCATTTAATTCTATTAAAACATTGTCTATTTCTAAACCGGCAAGAGCTGCTAGCGTATGTTCAACAGTAGAAACACTGGCACCATTTTGAGTAATGGTAGTTCCTCTTGAAATGTCGGTAACATTATCTACATCCGCATCAATAATTGGGGATCCCTCAATATCAATACGTTGAAATTTATAACCATGATTTTCGGGTGCTGGTTTAAAGGTCATAGTGACCTGTGAACCCGTGTGCAACCCAACTCCTACCACCGTAACTGGGGCCTTTAATGTCGTTTGTTTTACGTTCATTGCTAACCTAATATTCTGACAAATGTATCCAGAAACAAGGTTTAAACAAAATCTTTAAGAAGGATTTTAAATGGTTTCCTTTAAATCGCGTAGTAATTGCTCCAATTCCTCGATTCGTTTTTCGAGTTCAGGCAGACGACGATAAACAGCTTGCATTTTTAAAGAATCACGGAAAGGCGATACCGGAGCCCCATTCCATTGCTTATTTTCCTCTGTAATTGATTTAGATATACCCGATTTCGCATTTATTTGCGAGCCTTTTGCTATATTAATATGTCCTACTATTCCAACTTGTCCACCTACTATACAATTTTCTCCAATTCTAGTACTGCCCGAAACACCAGATTGAGAAGCAATAACTGTATTACTTCCAATCTCTACATTATGGGCAATTTGGATTAGATTATCCAATTTTACTCCCTTTTTAATAATCGTAGATCCAATAGTCGCTCTATCGATACTTGTATTTGAACCTACCTCAACATCATCTTCTATGATAACATTACCAATTTGGGCTACTTTTTGAAATGACCCATCCGCTTGTGGAGCAAACCCAAAACCGTCGCTACCTATTACACAACCCGAATGTATAATAACATTTGAACCTATACTACAATCAGAATAAACCTTTGCACCTGCAAAAAGGGTGGTATTATCGGCAATGATGACATTATCGCCAATATAAACTTGAGGATAAATTTTTACATTATCGCCAATTACAGCATGATTTCCGATGTAAGCAAATGCTCCCACATAGCAATCTTTACCCACTTTAGCGGTTTTACTGATATGGCTTGGTTCCTCAATTCCATACTTGTTTAATTTTATGGTATTGTATCTTTCCAATAAAACAGAAAATGCACTGTATGCATCATCAACCCTTATTAATGTTGAAGAAACAGGTTTTTCTAGCACTAAACTTTTATTGATAATAACCACAGAAGCCTCTGTAGTATATAGAAACGATTCATATTTAGGATTTGCAAGAAAAGACAAAGCGCCTTTTTTACCTTCCTCAATTTTCGCTAATGAATAGACAACTTCGTCGGGATTACCCTCTAATTCGCCGTTAAGTAATACACAAATTTCTATTGCCTTAAATTGCATTATACAAAAATAAAATTATCCTTCAATGCTGCAAATCTATTATGCATTTTATGCTTAATAATTTGTTAACATTCTACCTATACTTCGGATAACAGATGAAATGTTTGATGACTGTTTTGGAGAGTGCCTCTAAATTTAACCCATCGGAACTAATCGCAATGTCTTGTAAACCTTTGCTTTTAGACAAAATGTAGATGTTCCCGCTATCTGGATTATAAGCATTATTGTTAATAATTCCAGTGAACACGAAATAATCTGTTTGATCTACCTCAATCCCCCACTTTAGCCCTAGTTCTTTCGATTTCTGCTCTACATAAGCAGGAGCAATCGGTTCATTTTGAATTTCTATAGAATACAATCTTCTATTGATAAGCTCAGAACATAATTTAGAAAGAATTGGGTCTGTATCATTTATCCAAACTTTAATAGCCGAATAAATATCATGATCATCGATGTTTGCAAATGCATCCAAATATCTCTCATCACCTTTAAAGTCGTCGGCAGTTGGATTGTTTTTTAATAAAAATGAAAATGATGGGGTTGCAAAAAGGACATGACCAGCTATAGAAATTTCTTTAGCACGCTTTAGTATTTTAACAAGCAATTGTTCTGCAGATATAACTGTTTTATGGTAATACACTTGCCAATACATCAATCTACGAGCTATTAAAAATTTTTCGATTGAATAAATGCCTTTCTCTTCTATCACCAATTGGTCGTCAATTACAAAAATCATTTTTAATATTCTATCGAATCCAATTACTCCTTCAGATACACCTGTATAGAAACTATCTCTATTTAAGTAATCCATTCTATCCATATCTAACTGGCCAGAAACCAGTTGATGTAAAAATTTCTTTGAGTATTTATTTTCAAAAATTTCTATTGCGAGAGTTAATGCTCCATTAAACTCTTCGTCCAATCTTTTCATTAATAAGATTGATAAATCTTCGTGATGAATACTTGGTACAATGCAACTTTCTAATGCATGAGAAAAGGGCCCATGACCAATATCATGAAGTAAAATGGCAATGGTAGCTGCTTTGGCTTCATCCTCAGTAATTTCTATTCCTTTATTTCGTAGGGTTTCTAAAGCAATGCCCATTAAATGCATTGCCCCTAGTGCATGATGAAATCTAGTATGCAGTGCTCCTGGATAAACTAAATGTGTTAAGCCCAGCTGCTTAATATTTCTTAAACGCTGGAAGTAAGGATGTTCAATTAAATCGAATATGATTTCATAAGGAACGCTTACAAAACCATATACAGGGTCGTTAAATATTTTCTTTTTATTCAATGCTCAACAATAAAAACGCTACAAATTTGTTAATTTTAACGGAAACGAGAAAAAATATAAAATATATGCAAGAAACAATCATATTGTGGGCAGATGATGAAATTGATTTGTTAAAACCACATATCTTATTTCTACAAGATAAGGGTTATAAAGTAATTAGCACCACAAATGGTTCAGATGCTATAGATTTATTAAAATCAGAAAAGGTTGATGTTGTGTTTTTGGATGAAAACATGCCTGGTTTATCTGGTTTGGAAACGCTCCAAGAAATTAAGAAAAACTACATAGATCTTCCAATAGTGCTCATTACCAAAAACGAGGAAGAGTATTTAATGGAAGATGCTATTGGTAGTAAAATTGCCGACTACCTTATAAAGCCTGTTAATCCAAAACAAATTTTACTTACACTAAAAAAAATACTCGACAACAAACGTTTAGTATCAGAAAAAACAAACTCTGCTTATCAACAAGAATTTAGAAATCTAGGTATTGCATTGAACGATGTTTCCAATTTCGAAGAATGGAAAGATGTATATCGTAAATTAGTATTTTGGGAATTAGAGCTAGAAAAATTGCAAGATTCTGGAATGCATGAAATTCTTACTCATCAAAAATTAGAAGCCAATAATTTATTTTCTAAATATGTAGAAAGAAATTATTTGCGCTGGTTAAAGGAACCTGATACCGCTCCATTACAATCGCACCAACTATTGAAAAATAAGGTGCTCCCAATGATTTCAGAAACAATTCCAACCTTCTTTATTCTTATCGACAATTTAAGATATGATCAGTGGAAAATAATTGCACCAATTATAAACGAATATTTTAGAGTAGAAGAAGAAGATATTTATAGTAGTATTTTACCTACTGCAACACAGTATGCACGTAATGCTATTTTCTCTGGTTTACTTCCATCAGAAATGGAAAAACAACATCCAAAACTTTGGAAAAACGATGAGGATGAGGGCGGAAAAAATATGCATGAAGAAGAATTTTTACAAGCACAATTAACTAGACTGCGTAAGAATTTTAAGTTCAGTTATGTTAAAGTTGTGAACAACGAAGAGGGTAAAAATTTAGTGGATAGTATTAATCAGAAATTTCAAAATCCATTTAACGTAATTGTATATAATTTTGTTGATATGTTATCGCATGCTCGTACAGAAATGGAAATTATTAGAGAGTTAGCACCAGACGAAGCTGCGTACAGGTCCATTACACTATCATGGTTCGAGCACTCTCCATTACTAGAAGCAATTATTAAGATTTCGCAAAAACCGTCGCGTTTAATAATTACTACCGACCATGGAACCATTCGTGTAAAAACTCCTAGCAAGGTAATTGGAGATAGAACTGTAAATAGTAACTTGAGATATAAACAAGGTAAAAACCTTAATTACAATAAAAAGGAAGTGTTAGAAATAAAGAATCCACAGGAGGCCTTTTTACCAAGAGTTAATGTTAGCCAGACCTTTATATTTGCTAAAGAAGATTATTACTTCGTGTATCCAAATAATTATAATCACTTTGTAAATTTCTTTAGTAATACATTCCAACACGGAGGCATCTCTTTAGAAGAGATGCTCGTGCCGTATGTGGTTTTAACAAGTAAATAATTAAAATTTACAATTCAAGGTAAACATATAATTTCTTCCAGCTTGTGGATAGTAGTAGTTGTAATTATTTTCTACACCACTTTCAATTAATGTATAGGTATATCCATTCGGTTCATACAATTTATTGAACACGTTATTTACTTTAAACATTAAGGTAATTAATGGAATAAATCCTTTTATTTGAATATTATAATCTACAAATAAATCATTTACAAAAAATGGATTGATCTTTCTGTCCTCGTTAGAAGTATTATCCATGTATTGCTTTCCAACATATTTAGATTCTAAAGAAGCGAACAATTTTTGATAAACTTTATATCGAATACGTGAGCTTGCAATAACATTAGGAGAAAAAGAAATATCGGTATTTTTATGATCTCTTAACAAAACACCTAAGTAATTATAATCTGCATCATATTTATAAATAGACTCTGTAAACGAATTTATTTTATTTTGACTTAGTGCTAAGTTTGCAAATAATTTTAATCGAGTAGTATAATTTAAGGAGCCCGAAAACTCAACTCCTGCACGGTAACTCTTTGGTGTATTTAAACGAATATACTCACCCACATTGTTTACTTCCCCTGTTAATACTAACTGATTAGTATAGTTCATGTAAAAACCATTTACTTCTACCGAATATTTGTTGTTTCTTTTTTTCCAACCAATTTCAATGTCGCTTAATTTTTCGGATTTAGGAGTTACACTATTTACAATCCCATTTACAAAATCGTCGCGATTGGGTTCTTTATTCGTTGCTCCATACGTAACATAAATTAAATTTGTGGTTGATAAATTATAAGAAACACCTGCTTTAGGATTGAAGAAACTATACTTGTGTTGCTGATCAATATTAATTCGGTCTTTATTTATTCCTTCTATTTTATAATTTACATATCGATATTGAAAATCTACAAAACCATTCCACTTAGTACTAAATTCATAACCAGCCTTTGCATAAATATTCGCTTCGTATTTCCTACCCCAACCAGTATACCATCTTGTCCCTGGAGTACTATTAGAGGCATTCTTCGCCCAAATTATTTCACCAAAATGTTCTCCATTATATTTATTTGAAGCTCCACCCACGGTTAATTTGAATTTATTATTTGGTATAAATTCCCAACTATATACAACACCTTCGAATTCATTTTTCAACCATCTCCTTCTTAAAATATCAGTTTTTGTAATGGTATCGTTTCCAGAGAAAAGTGTGTCTAAACCATAGTTTGTATATTTCTGATCAAATCTAAACTCTTGAAAATATCCTCTTCCTCTAGTGTAATGGTATCCAATATTAATATGATGATGATGGTTAATTTTGTATGATTCAAAAATCTGGTAGTGATCTTGTTGATAGTTATCATACTGATCATTATACTCTGCTGAAATAGGATTAAAAGTACGATTTGTTTTCAGCGAATCTTCTGGAACGCCATTCCATGCTAAGTATGTTTTTTCAATGTTCGAAAACACATTAAATTTCACCAAATGCTTTTCACTTCTATAAGAAGCAGAGGTAAAAAATGATTTTAGAACTGCAGAGCTATTCTCTACATATCCAGACGAGGCAATTTTAGACATTCGTCCGCTAAAATTCCAATGATCGTGAATTAAGCCTGTATTTACTACAGCTGTGTATTTATCCATATTATTATGGAAAAGCATATTTTTTGCTTTAAAACTACCTTGTGCAAAATTAACTTCTGCCGAAGCTGTATCTGCCATTTGTGTAGTTTGAATGTTAATAGAGGCTCCAAAAGCACCCGCGCCATTAGTTGAAGAACCTACCCCACGTTGCACTTGAATGTTCTCTACAGAACTAGCAAAATCGGAGATGTTAACTGTAAACGTTCCTTGAGACTCTGCATCATTTAAGGGGATACCATTTATAGTTAAGTTTGTTCGCTGTTGGTCCGTACCACGAATACGAATTCCTGTATAACCAATCCCAACTCCAGCATCTGAGGTAATTACCACCGAAGGAATTTGATTTAATAGATAAGGCAAATCTTGACCAAAATTTGATTTTTCGATGTACTGCTTATCAACCATACTAAATGTACCTGCCGATTTCTCATCGACACGAGTTGCAGTAACCATTACTTCCTCAGAGAGAAATACCTTTTTCTTTAAAATAAATGTTCTCTCTTTAGAGAGATCGGCATTTATAGTAAGTGGAAGAAAACCTAACATACTAATATGTAAGTTAACTTTCGGTTGTTTTACAGATAATTGGTAAGTACCGTTTTCATCTGTTTGTGCAAACAAAATTCCATCTACGGAAATAGTTGCACCAACTAAAGGTTTCTTCTGTTCATCAACAACCTTTAGGGTGTACGAGTTCTGTGCATGCGCAGAATATCCTATAAATAATAGGAACGTAGCAATAACGTGTTTTTTAAAAAACATAATAAATTATTTAATGTATAAAACCTCAGACAAACAAGGGTTATTTGTCCTACAACGATTTTATTACCTCTTCCCTTCGACGGCATTATCCGCATCAGGTTCTATGGGTTTAATCTCAGGCACCGTGTAATGGCACCACCCCTTTGAGCTAGACAAATGTATATATATTTTTCTCCATCACATAATCATTCAACATAAATTCTCCATAAGGTATATCAATTGATTCTCTCACGATATAATTCAATTTCAAATAAAAATGATAGGCAGGATTACTTCTATTTACATTTAATATAAGATAATGATAGTTCTCTGCTCTTAATTGATCTTCTATGTGTGATAACATCATTTTTCCAAAACCTTTTTTATGGGTTGATGGAAGAAAATATAACTTATGAACTTTTGATGTTTTTTCTTTTTCATGAATCATTTCGCTGAAGGAGGCAAAGCCAACCACAACTCCATTTTCTTCCCCAATTAAGAACCGATGGCCTAAAAAATCCATTTGTTTCCACAATGCTTCTGGGGTATACATCTCTCCAAACATAAAGTCTATTTGTTCTTTAGAAATGATATTATCGTAGGTGTTGAACCAGGTATTGTAGGCAATTTCTACAATTTGAGGAATGTCCTCGATTGTTGCAACTCTGATATTGAGCATATATAATTGATTTTCTGTATTTTATAAATAATATATTAATTTATTACCTATTTTTAATTTCTTAACATTGGCTTAACATTAAGTACTTACTTTTGCACCAAACAAAAACTAAAAATGTCACTAAACTCCATTTTTCAGTACTTTTTGCCAAAAGACAAAAAGTTCTTCCCACTTTTTGAAAGTGCTAGTGCAAACTTAATCACTCTTTCTAACTTTTTAGTAGAAGCTGTAAATTCATCTGACTTAGAAGTTCGAAATGAGCTTATTAAAAAAATAGATGATTTAGAGCACAGAGGAGATGAAATTACCCATGAAATTTTTTTAGAATTAAGTAAGAATTTCATCACACCATTTGATCGAGAAGACATACATGCTTTAGCTTCTGCGATTGATGATGTAGCTGATTATATACATGGATCTGCAAACAGAATGTTATTGTATAACTTAAATTATACTACAGAACCCATTAAAAAATTAGCAGATTTAATTGCACAAGGTTGTAAGGACATTGATAAGGCTGTTCAAGAATTAAAAGATTTGAAGCACATTCGTAATGTAACCGATTCTTGCGTAAGAATTAACAGTATGGAAAACCAAGCAGACTATGTATTTGACATGGCTGTAGCAGATTTGTTTAAGAACGAAACAAATGCTATTGAACTTTTCAAAATGAAAGAAATTCTTGCTGCATTAGAAACTGCAACAGATATGTGTGAGGACGTTGCAAATGTAATGGAATCGATTATTGTTAAGCATGCCTAATAAAAATTAAACATGAGTTTAACTCTTCTATTAGTCATTATAGGTTTATCACTTATATTCGACTATATCAACGGTTTTCATGATGCCGCAAATTCAATTGCTACAGTAGTTTCTACAAAAGTATTAACTCCATTTCAAGCAGTAATTTGGGCAGCATTTTTCAACTTCTTAGCGTATTGGATATTTCACTTAAATGTTGCAGATACAGTGGCAAAAACTGTAAATACTTTACAAATTAATTTAGTGGTAATTCTTGCAGGTGTAGTAGCAGCAATATTTTGGAATTTATTAACCTGGTGGTTGGGAATTCCTTCGAGTTCATCTCATACGTTAATTGGTGGTTTTGCTGGTGCAGCAATTGCTCACGCAGGCTTTAGTGTTGTAAACTTACAAGTAATTGCAAAAGTTGCTTCATTCATTGTATTAGCACCAATAATGGGTATGATAATGGCTTATATGATTACTGTACTAATTATGTACATCTTCCGAAGAGCAACTCCACATAAAGCAGAATCGTGGTTTAAAAAACTACAATTAGTATCTTCAGCAGCATTCAGTTTAGGGCATGGTGGTAACGATGCTCAAAAAGTAATGGGTATAATTTCCGCAGCTATTATTGTTTACATTACTGGAAACCATATAGACCCTGCTAGTATACCAGCTTGGTTGAATTTGAAATATGAAATTGCAAATGGTAAAGTGAAAATTATTGAACCTCCGTTTTGGGTTCCATTAGCATGTTATACTGCAATTGCTGCAGGTACCATGTCTGGCGGATGGAAAATTGTAAAAACAATGGGTTCTAAAATCACTAAAGTAACTCCATTAGAAGGTGTTGCTGCAGAAACTGCCGGTGCAATTACCTTGTTTTTTACAGAACACTTTAAAATTCCAGTATCTACCACGCATACTATTACAGGATCTATAATTGGTGTAGGTTTAGCAAAACGTGTTTCCGCAGTTCGCTGGGGAGTAACCATAAACTTATTATGGGCTTGGGTTTTAACCATCCCAGTATCTGCAACTATTGCAGCATTAGTTTATTTTATAATGAATATCTGGTTATAAAAAATATTGTTTAGATGAGTTAGTATTTCAATAACTCATCTAAACTTTCTACAGAAACATAGTGGTAATTTCCTCGTGCTTTCTTATAAATATCCATCGCTACTTTCTTCCCTTCTGTTGTATTAATTAATGCTGAATATAATGGCATTAAAAATTTTCTGCGTCCTACTTTTACTAAGAAACTTTCTAGTGCTGGGTAATCTTGTTTATATTGATGATGTATTACGTGCTCAAACCATGCAGCTGCTAATTCAGAATTACCACTGTTAGCAAAATTAAAAGTATTGTGCAATTCATCCAACTGAAGAGTAGTTAGCTCTTTGCTTAAACCCCTAATAAAATATAGATATTCGTGACTAGACCAATTTTTAAAATTAAGGTCTTTTAGCTTTTTGCCAGCAGAAAAATCTTTCAAAACAAGGTTAACATTTTCTAATCTTGCAGATGTTATGGTAGGAATATCTTTAGGCAAATCCGTTTCATAAATCCAAGCATTCGCATTAATTTGCGCTTCCAGTTTTTTATCACCTTTTATTAAATCACTATTTAAGTATTCAATAAATCTTTTGGTATCCATTGTTTTAAAGGCGTTCGATTGAAAGTAATTTTTTAGAAACGCATCGAACTTTTCTCTTCCTACAATTCTTTCTATATGAATTAAAAACAATGCTCCTTTTTCATAAGCTACATCTGTTAATCCATCATCTGGGTCTCTGCCTTTTAGATCTAAATACAATTTGGTATCGGCATTGTTTTTCCCAAAACCTTTTAATTCCTCTTGCAAATCTTGGTAACCCAACACTTGTAGCATATCATTGTATTCTTTGCCTTCAATGGCTTCCATAATTCTTCGTTCAAAATAAACAGTAAAACCCTCGTTCAACCAGAAATCGTTCCATGTAGCATTTGTAACCAAATTGCCCGACCAAGAATGTGCTAGTTCATGAGCTAATAAACTTACCAATGATCTGTCGCCAGCAATTATTGTAGGTGTAGCAAAAGTGAGTTCTGGATTTTCCATTCCACCAAATGGGAAACTAGGGGGCAATACTAATACATCATATCTTTTCCATTGGTATTTTCCATATAGGCCTTCTGCAGCTGTTAACATTTTAGGTAAATCGGCAAATTCCCAAACACATTTTTCTAATTGATCTGGTGTGGTATATACACCCGTATTTTTACTCAAGGCTTTAAATTGAAGATCACCCACTGCAAGTGCCATTAGGTAAGATGGAATCGGACGAGTTTGTTTGAAAGTATAAACTCCAGAATCATTTTTAGTTTGAGGATTCTCAGCACTCATTACTGCCAAGTATTTGCTAGGCACTCGTACTTTTGCATCATACGTAAAACGAATACCAGGTCCGTCTTGACAAGGTATCCATGAGCGGGCTAAAATAGCTTGCGATTGTGTGTATAAGAAACTCGAATCAATCCATTGCAAGGCCGCAGCATTTTCTGAAGTCGCATATTCTATAGAAATATTTTTGGTGTCCTTATTAACAAAAACCTCTAATGCCGAACCTAAAATTTCATCCTTGTTAAATAATTCGAAATTTAAATCCTGATGAGAATCAACATCCGTAATTTTTGTGATTTTTAAATCTTTGGTGTCGAAATAAATTGTATCGCAGTTGGTATTCTCCGTTAATTTATAATTTGCAGTTCCAGAAATTACGTGTTTATCCATATCAACCGTAATATCTAAACTTAAATGTTGCACACGTGCTGCCGACCTTGATGCGGCTGTATGATAATCTGTGGCTGTGATCGATTTATCGGTTTCTTTGGTTTGACAAGCGGTTAGGGCAAGGAGGAGGAGCCAAGTGTATTTCATGGTTAATATGCTAGTATGCTGATATGCTAATTTAAGGATTAATGGTTAATTGGACGAATCCGTTTTTCCTCTAAAAAAAGGTGGTTGATAAATGTCCATTTCTTTCACATTATCCAAATCATTACAAATTAAAATATCATCTATTGCTTCAATCAAATTTGTATTTGTAACATCTTTTCTTATTCTACTCAATTTCTCTCTCAATTTAAAGTTATTACAATTTATGTGTAACTTAAGTGATAAATGATTATTTTGAATGATTGCACATTCCAGTGCAGAAAAAGCTACTAATTTATGCTTATAGAAACTATCAACGCTATCAATCACATCAAGATAATCTAAAAGTGGAACATTATAAAGTAGTCTAATAATGTCATTATCAAACTCACCTCCTTTTATTAGGGTAGTATCTTTTAAAATTGCTAATAATTGATCCTTGTATAAACTAGTATGCATTATCAATTCTGGTGAGTACTTATTGAAAGTATTAAAAAATATAATTGCCTCATCAATCGGCGTAAAAAGTATATTTTCCTTTGCTATTTTTTCTCTTTCTTTAGTTAGTGCTAATTCTCCTTTTAAAAAAATGTTCAATGTATCAGAAGTGGTAATCTTTATTTGATTACATGAAAATACTATTATGAATGTAAAAAATGCAATAAAAGCTGTTTTCCTAAAATTCATATTATATTATTAATATCCCCTTATACAAGAATACTAAAAAACCAAGACAATAATACACCACCATAACTTATCGAGATTTATCGAGATAAGTTACTAGCATATAAGCATATTATCAATTAACATATTATCCCATTAACATATTAACATATTTTATTAGATTAGCATTTTAATTTTTAATTATGAAAAGAATACTATCTCTATCCTTAACCTTATTGATTATTGCGAATGTTGCATTTGCACATAAGGACAAAAAGAAAAAAGAAAAGAACACATATGTAGAAGTAAAAACTACCATGGGTACAATGGTGTTGAAATTATATAATGAAACTCCATTACATCGTGATAATTTTATTAATAATGTAAAATCGAAACAATATGATAGTGTATTGTTTCACCGCGTTATAAAATCGTTTATGATACAAGGGGGTGATCCGACTTCTAAAAAGGCAGATGCAAATGCAATGCTTGGAAGTGGAGATATTCCTGGTGTAGCAAGAATACCTGCAGAGTTTAACCCTGCATTATACCATAAAAAAGGTGCGTTAGCTGCTGCTCGCGATGGTAACCCAGAAAAAGCTAGTAGCAATTGCCAATTTTATATTGTTCAAGGAAAAACTTTTACTGATGCCGATTTAAACAGAATGGAACAATACAGTGGTTGGAAATATACTCCCGAACAACGCGAGATGTATAAAACTATTGGTGGTACTCCTCATTTAGATAATAACTATACAGTATATGGCGAGTTAGTAGCAGGTATGGATGTGTTAGATGCAATTGCAAATGTTAAAGTTGGCACTTCTGATCGACCAACTGTTGATGTACGTATTATTGAAACAAAACTTTTGAAAAAGTTTAAGGTAAAAAAAGAAAAAAAGAAAAAAATGAAAGGTGAGGATGTCGTAAAAGAAGAAGTGAAAACAAAAAAAGAAAAAAGTATTCTTCAACAAGAAAACGCTCCGAAAACAGAAAGCGATAAATAAGCATGAAGATTATTTCCTATAATGTAAATGGTATTCGATCTGCTATTAGCAAAAATTGGTTGCAGTGGTTGCAAGCAAGTGATGCAGATGTAGTTTGTTTACAAGAAATAAAAGTGCAGCTCGACCAAATTCCTATGGAATTAAAAATGATAGAGGACTTAGGTTATCATCATTATTGGTACCCTGCTCAAAAAAAAGGGTATAGTGGGGTTGCTATTTTATCAAAGAAAAAACCAAATCACGTGGAGTATGGTTGCGGGCATGAACTCTTCGATTACGAAGGAAGAATGATTCGTGCAGATTTCGACGACCTCTCTGTTATTAGTGTTTACTTGCCTTCTGGAACTACTGGAGATGTGCGCCAAACCATTAAATACGAATTCATGGACTATTTTGAAAAATATGTTCGAGAGTTAAGTTGGAAATATCCAGAGCTTATTATTTCTGGCGATTATAATATTTGTCACAGACCAATAGATATACACAATCCGAAATCGAATGCAAATTCATCTGGATTTTTACCTGAAGAACGTGCATGGATGGAAGATTTTTTAAATTCAGGCTTCATCGATTCGTTCAGATACTTCAACAACGAACCACATAATTATACCTGGTGGAGTTTTAGAGCGGGGTCCAGGGATAAAAATTTAGGTTGGCGAATAGATTATCATTTGGTAACAAAAGAATTAGAGAAGCGATTAAAAAGAGTTGCAATTTTATCTGAGGTAAAACATTCTGATCATTGCCCCATTTTACTGGAATTAAAATGACAACCATACTCACCAATATAAAATCGCTCAGTGGTATTTTAGATAGTACTGTTTCCTTGTTGAAAGGGAAGGACCTAGCTACCATCAATAGTATAGAAAATGCTTGGCTAATTATTCGCAACGGAAAAATTGACGATTTCGGAAGCATGGATCAAATGCCTCAATCCTCTTCTCATTTCGATGAACACATTGATGCCGAAGGAAGGTTTGTTATTCCCGCTTGGTGCGATTCTCATACACATTTAGTTTATGCTGGAAGTAGAGAAACAGAATTTGTAGATCGAATTAAAGGATTACCATACGAAGAAATTGCAAAGCGTGGAGGTGGAATTTTAAACTCAGCCAAACGATTACAAACAGCAAGTGAAGATGAATTATATGATGCTGCTTGGCTGCGATTAAAAGAAGTGAAAGCTTTAGGAACCGCTGCCATTGAAATAAAAAGTGGTTATGGCTTAAATACTGAATCTGAATTAAAAATGCTTCGAGTAATTCGTCGATTAAAAGAAAACTCTGAAGTATTAATAAAATCGAACTTCTTGGCAGCACACGCTTTCCCAATGGAGTTCAAAGAGAACCATCAAGGCTATGTTGATTTAATACTAAACGAAATGCTCCCGCAAGTAGCTGCAGAAGGATTGGCAGATTACATTGATGCTTTTTGTGAATTTGGTTTTTTTAGTGTAGATGAAACTGCACAAATATTAGAAGCTGGTGCAAAATATGGATTGAAACCAAAAATTCATGCCAATCAATTAAATTTTTCTGGAGGAATACAAGTTGGTGTAAAATACAATGCCGTATCTGTAGATCATTTAGAATGTGTAGGAGAAGAAGAGCTAGAATGTTTGAAAAACTCAAACACCATTGGAACCCTATTACCTTCTGCAGCATTTTTTATAAATCTTGCTTATCAGCCTGCTCGTAAAATGATAGATGCTGGACTGGGTATTGCTCTAGCCAGCGATTACAATCCAGGAACTTCTCCTAGTGGTAACATGCCATTTATTACTTCATTAGCATGCACACAGTTAAAGATGTTGCCAGAAGAAGCAATAAACGCTTGTACCATAAATGGAGCATATGCAATGGAATTACAAGAAGTTTGTGGCAGCATCACTCGAGGGAAATTTGCAAATTTAATTCTTACCAAAAAGATTCCTAGCTTAGGATATATTCCATATTCATTTGGAAGTAATTGTATTGAACGCGTTTTTGTAAAGGGTAAATAACATGGCAAAACTTCAGGTATATAATCAAAAAAAAATCGACTCCTTATATAGTGCTAGAGAGCATGAAACCAAATGGGGTCAAGCCATTCAAACAATAGAAGATGCTTCCCGATGGCAAGAGGAATTGCAAAATTCTATGGCGAGTTATGTAATACTGGGTTTACCAGAAGACATTGGAATTAGAGGTAACCTCGGTAAGCCAGGTGCCGATAAAACTTTCGAATTAGCTATTTCATCCCTACTTAATATTCAGCAAAATAAATTTCAGGATGCAAGCAAGGTATTACTTTTAGGGCATATCGATTTTTCGGAAGAAATGAAACGTTCCGAAAATATGAATGTGGAGGATCTAAGAGCACTATGCGCGGAAATAGACCATGCGGTGTATCCTATTGTTCAAAGTATAATTGCCAGTGGTAAAAAATTAATAGCTATTGGTGGTGGTCACAACAATTCATACCCTCTATTAAAGGGTAGCTCTTTAGCATTAGGTACTTCCTTAAATTGCATTAATATAGATGCACATACAGATTATAGAATTAAAGAAGGACGACACAGTGGAAATGGCTTTCGTTTTGCAAAAGATGAATCATACCTGCATCAATATGGTGTTTTCGGATTACATGAAAATTATAATTCTGAAAATGTTTTACAAGAAATTGAACAAGATCCAACTATCCAATTTATAACGTTCGAAGACATTGCAATTCGCAAACGATTTCCAATGGAATTAGCATTGAATAGTATTGTGATTTTTTTACAAAAGAACCCATGTGGGATTGAATTAGATTTAGATTCAATTGCAAATATTCAAAGTTCCGCTATAACAAATACTGGTTGGACCACTACCGAAGCTCGTTCTATATTGCATCAGTGTAGTACCTTATTATCCTCTGTTTACTTACATATCACAGAAGGCTCTCTTGGTTTTGCGAATGAACAAGAGCGTAATACCAATGCAAAATTTATTGCCTATTTAATCAGTGATTTTATAAAATCGAGTGGAAATTAAATTATTTCTCTGGAACAATTAGGTATTTATATACAGCAGAATTACTTGGTACAGGAATATCTGAATGTATAATTACACCGTCTTTATTTATCACTAAAGATTTTGGAATTGATTTCAAATTATATTTAGTAGCAATCTCATTTTTCATTCCACCCATTTGTAGTTGGATAATATTTTTATCATACTTAGGTAGTGCTTTCTTCCATGCTTTTATATCCTCATCTATAGAAACCATTATAGTTATAAAATCCCTATCCTTATATTGTTGTTGAATCTGATTATGATTTTCTATTTCTCCTAAACAAGGTAAACACCACGATGCCCAGAAATTTAAATAAACTACTTTCCCTTTAAAATCAGACAGCTTAACTATTTTACCATTTTGATCCTTTAAGCTAAAATCAAATGCTTTAGACTCACTACTTCCATTAATCGCCTTTTCAATTTTTTTGTCGATATACGTTCTATATTCATTACTATATACATTCGACATATAATCAGAAATATATTTTTTTGTTAAATCATATGGATACATTTCCAATAATTCTCCAAATTTCTTTGTCAGAAAATAATTTTTTACGCGGTCTTCATAGATGTTTGAGGCTAAACTATATTCAGAAAAAACCAAATCCTTTTCCGAATTCACAATCGGTTTGTCCTCATTGTATCTATAGGTGTAATAATTATCCAGATATTTTTTATATTCTTCCACAGATAATAGATCATTCTCTCTAACCGACAAGTCCATCATAAAATCATAATAGTTAGATGGAATTTCTTTTTGCTTATTTGTTAAGAATGAATAATTACTTGCTAATCTATACTTATAGTTATTAGCACCGTATCTATATGTTGCTTTTTGACGACGAATAAATTTTTTTGATAAAGGATATTGTGCTGAATATTGCTCTAAAAACTGGGTTTTAAGTTTGCAAATACTATCCTCGTATTTTATATATTCCAAAGGAGTGTCTTTTTCAATATGCTTTGTTCGCTCTGTTAGTTTCTTTTTATCAATAATCGAATCATCAAATACTTTCATAAATTCTTGAATGTATTGATTGTTTTTATAGGTACCGGTTAATAATAATGATTGATAAAAATTATCTTCATTTGTTCTTATCTCTACGTTTTCTTCTGGTTCAATATAAACCGGTATTGTGTAATGATTATAAAATAATGTTCCATCGATAGGGCGACGGATGGGCATAGGGAAATAAAATTGACCCTTATCATTTAATTCAATTTTTATAGTTTGAAGGGTGTCATCTAAAGGATTATTTAAATATTTTAATTCGATAAAATCTTTTTTTGCATTCTGAATATTACCCATTAAAATTGCATCAAGCATAGTTTGAGAAAAGGAGGATGAATTTGAAATCATCAACAGTAATAAAATAAAAAAATTTTTTATCATTTTAATTTACTAAAATATACAACCAATAAAGTACTAATAGAAGCCGTAAATATAAACGTTGCACTTGCTCCAAAATTATACCAAATTAACCCTGCAATAGAACTTGCAACCATTGCACATACACTTTGAAAACCAGCATACGTACCAATTGCTGTTGCTGTATCAGCCTTATCAGAAATATTACTTATCCACGCTTTAGAAATTCCTTCTGTAGCTGCAGAATATAATCCATAAAGAAAAAACATTCCTATTACAACGTATAAATTACCAGTCAATCCAATACCAAAATAAACAATACTAAAAATGATTAACCCAAATACAAACATATTTTTCAATCCAAACTTATCACCGTAAATACCTAATGGTAAAGCAAAGAGTGCATACACTAAATTATAAAAAATAAATACACCAATAACCATCGTATCAGACAATCCTGCTTGCTTTGCCTTTAAGAGCAAAAACACATCGGAACTGTTTATAATAGCAAATATTAATAGCCCAATAATAAGTTTCTTATAATTTTCTGGAGCAATCTTCCAATAATTTAGAAAATCTAAAAATGAAGTTTTCTTTCTATTTATTTTAGACTCTATCTTTTTTTCTTTTATTAAAAATGAAGCTCCAACAGCAAACAAACTTGGAATAAAGGCTATAAAGAAAAGTGTTTTATAGTTTCCTGGATAAAAATATAAATAAAGCAATGCAAGGAGTGGTCCTAATACCGCTCCGAGGGTATCTAAAGAGCGGTGTAATCCGAAAACTTTTCCTTTTGTTTCTGGAGTAGCTTCATCAGATAAAATTGCATCACGAGCAGCAGTTCTAATTCCTTTACCAAAGCGATCTAAAGTTCTAGAGAAGAATATCCATATTGGGTATACAAACATGCCCATCATTGGACGAGATAAACCACTTAACATATAACCCACTTGTACAAAAGGTAAACGTTTACCTGAGTTATCAGACCATTTCCCAAAATATCCCTTACTTAAGCCAGCTGTTGCTTCGGCAACTCCTTCTAAAATTCCAATAAGAACAATTGAAAAACCAATAGATTTTAAATAGATGGGCATTATGGGGTAAAGCATTTCGCTTGCCGTGTCTGTAAACAAACTTACAAGAGAAAGAACCCAAACAGTACGAGATATTCCTTTCATTCAATGCGAAAATATGCAAATGCGTAGATGTGCAAATTATTAGCTAATATAGTTATAAATAATTTACGCATCTACGCATTTGCATATCTGCACATTAACATATTATCCCATTAACATATTAACATATTAGAAAATTAGTGTAGTATTATTTTCCTGCTCTCGGAAGTATTTCCCCCACTCACTCTCAATACATACTCTCCCTTCGCAATTCCAGTTGTTTCTATATAACCAATAGTACTTCCCTGAAAAATATTAGTTTGCTGAATTAATTTTCCTGATAAATCGAATAGTTCAACTTTAAAATTCTCTTGTTGAATATTTTCGATTTGAATAGCAATAACATCTGCAACTGGATTGGGATAGATTGTTAATTTTAATTTTGAAGTATTTGAAGAAATACCGCTTGTAGGATTATAGGTTGTTACTGGTTCAGAAATTGAAGTAACTTTCACAGCACTTTTTACACCATAAAATGTTGGTCCAACAACATAAGGATAATAAGAGTTCCAAGATTCATTTACAGTTGTGAAGTAACAATAAATTCCATTTGGATATTCTGGTGTTACACAAAATCTTCCATTATGTTCATCTAAATAATCGGGTGTAATTACGGATGTAGTGTTGTATTCATAATCTTCTCTAAATAAACCTAAAGGATATGTGGTGCTTACTGCTGGTCCATCGGTAACATCATTTCCATTTGCATAATGTGTTCTTGCGATAATATTTCTTAACGTATAGCTGGATTTCATTCTAACAATTCCGCCCGAACCATCTACATTTTTATACGCATATGCTCCATAAATCGGAAAACCATCATATGCAAAACCTAATAATGGAGAATGTTTTGTGCTATCTATTAAATATAAACCATCAGCTAAATACAAATCGCAAACATTAGAGGCAATAGCTAAATCCAGATTAAATGCCGAGGGATTTTGGTGATGATGATAATTCCCCATTGCAGGATGGCCTTTAGCACAATCGAATCCGCCTTTTTCTGCAAGTACCGCATCTCTATTCCATATACCATCTCCTTGTCCACCTAAGGGACCGCCAGCCATAGAATTTGTAGCACTTTTCCAAGAGCATCCATCGCGATAATCAAACAATGCAACACCATTAATAAATACGCCAATATTTCCCCCTGTAGTGTTTGTTGGAGTTCCTGTATTTTGAACTGGATTTAATGGAAATTTAAAAATACTGTTTTGATTGGTAGCCAAAGAAGGGTTACCATCTAAAAACGGACCAGTTATATAAGAAGGAATTCCAGTTGCACTGATGTAAGCATTGTTTGTGGAATATTGAACTGTTTGAACATTTGCAGAAACATTATCGTTAATTGGAGTTGAATTTCCGGAAACATAATGACGCCCTGTAATGCCAGTAGTATTTCTTAACCACGATGTTATAGCTGGGTTTGTTTGTGCATTTAATTGAAGCGTTAGCATCAATAAGCATAGGGTGAGATTGCTTATTTTTTTCATAATACTTGATTTTAACTTATTAGACGATGATTGTTTTTAAATCCCTCGTTGTAGACATGGTATTAAGTATTATGTATTAAGTACAAAGAATAGTTTACTTAATACATTGTACATAATTCTTAATACAATATACCTAATACATTGTACAAATATTTATATTTGAAAAGCATGAAGTTAAAACTAATTGTACTTTTTCTAATTATATACAGCTCACTGTTTGCACAAAAGAAACAGGGTTCTGCATTAATTTATATTGAAAAATACAAATTACTTGCCATTTCAGAGATGCACAAAACAGGAATCCCAGCAAGTATAACTTTAGCCCAAGCATTACACGAATCTGCAAACGGAACGAGTCAACTTGCAGTAAAAGCAAACAATCATTTTGGTGTAAAATGCAGCAGAAATTGGTCGGGTGGTAGATTTCATAGGAATGGAAATAAAAGAAATAATTGCTTCCGTAAATACGAAACTGTTGAGGATGCTTATGCAGATCGTTCAAGCTTTTTAACAAATAACAAACAGTATGCATTTTTATTTAAGTTTAAATCTACACAACATAAAAAATGGGCTTATGGTCTGCAACGCTCTGGATATGCTAGAAGTAGAAGTTATGCAAAACATTTGTTAACTAGTATCAACAGATATGATTTGCATCAGTTTGATTATGCTAGAATAGATACGAGTGTGCGAAATGATAGTACCATTTATACAATTGTATTTGATATTCCTAAAGTTGAAGAAAGGGATCCAATTGAAAAAACTTCTACTTCAAGTGTTAGAAAACATAAAGTAAAAAGTGGGCAATCTTTATATTACATCTCTAGAAAATATCATGTTTCTGTGGAGAGAATAAAAAAAGCAAATCATTTAAAATCGAACTTAATTAAACCAGGAAAGGTTTTAATCATTCCTAAA
>CALRIM020000011.1:0-32075 GCA_943360385.1 Rhizobium sp. Q54
CGATAACTCTATGCGTTCTTCCTCTGTTTGTTCAATAATTTTTTCAAAAAACACCAAGAATCTACGGAGGTAATAGAGCGTCACCATCGACACTCCATTACCCACTAAAGCATTATTAGCATCGTTCCATTCTGGACGTTGGGTATTCATCCATATTCCAGCACCTGGAATAAAATTGGAAAGTTTAGCTAAAACAGTTGCAAGTATTTTTTCTATAAAATTTACGGTATAAATTTTTTGATGTTGATCTACTAAAAGTGCAGCGTCTGAACCTAAAACCTGCATGTTCTTTTTAATCTCAGTATCTAATTTCTCATCAAATTCTATGGTGTCTTTAGCGTTCTTTAAAATATCGCGATAGTTTTTTATTTTGTATGGTACGTTAGCATACACAAACTGTTCTATATTAAACTGACTACTTAATTGACCAGGGAAATATTTCTCATTAATTTCTAATAGCTTAAGTAGGTATATGATCTGATGATCTCCCCAATAACCGATATAAGACCAAGGATTATCGTGTTCCACTGTTTCCCAATCAAACCCTCCTTTTGTAACTCTATAGGGGTTATACCCTTCGAAGGTAGTAGCATTTAAAAACTTATGAATCATACTACGAGTAAAGCCCGGGTATGAAATTGCTATAGCTTCCCAATTTTGAAAAATATCTCTCCAGTTACCTTCATAATCAAGAATTTTTTTCGAATAGTCAATTGCGCTTCGGGTATTAATAGAAAATTTATTCCAAGGTCTGCTCGGATCCCCGTGTCTTCTACTAAATTTAAGTGGCAAGTATTCCGTGCAAAGTCTCTTAAAATTCTTATCCTCCACTTCAGCATAAATATTCTCTAGCTCAAAAACAGTAAATGTTTCTGGCAAATTTTCGACTAATACTTTGTGTTTCTCATACACTAATTTATTTGCAGCCTCCAGATAATTTATCAAATCCCATTTTTCAATTTGGTAATTAAAATCGAAAATACCACCTCTCATGATATTGAAAAGAGTATTAGAAAAATGACGAGTATCTCTATATACATCAGCAGATAATTGAATACCATCTGATGAGGCATTGAGTTCATTTAATAGCTTCGACCCAAGAATGATGTCGTCTTCTATTAATGTTTGAAGTTGTTTATTCGTTTCAATGGCATTTATGGTTGCTACAACATCAGCTTGACTTTGATTCACATCAGCAACAATCATCCATTTCTTTTTTTCTCCAGGAGATAGGGTAATTTCTTTATTGATGAAGTATGCACCTTTTTCAGCTTTAACATCTACTTCTTGTACAATTTGCAATCCATTTCTGAATGCATCGAGTTGCAGAGAAGAAAGTAAGTGTAATGGTTTATCAAGTCCAACAGACCACGCAACATTTGCTTTTAAAGCCTCACTAGGTTCTGCCTTGTCAACAATAATGGCACTGAGCGCAAATATTCCCAAGCCAGAATTTAAGTCTAATTCATTGCGCTTATAGGCATCCACAAGAATACTCGTTGAGTTTTGCAAATCGCTGCTAACCCCATCGGGCATTATGTTTTGTATACCATCAAGTATATTAATTGTTAGATTTTTATCACAAGTATTTTCTAAAGATGATTTTCTAACAAATCCATAAATATTGCTAGTGTTCCACTCATACCTAAATGTAAGTCCAAAATTGTGATTTAGTTCTTCGAAAATAATTTTATTACCAATAGCATTTTTATACAAATTTCTAGAAATATCATATAAACTATTGTTCCGCTCAGAGAAGGGTTCCCAGATATGTATTTCATCATTCTCGATAATCTGAAATATTGATTTCGATCCAGTATTATCATACGATTCAGTTATCTTATCAGCTGTATAGTAAGGAAAAAAAGCGTATTCAGCACTTTTACGTCCCGCAGAAATTCCACCATTACTTGATATAAAAATCCAATGGTTAGAATCACTTACCACACTCATAAAAAACGGTCGCATTTCATCGTGGTTTGAAATGCAAAAGAAATTTTCTCCCTCTATTTTTAATCGCTTTATTTCAACACTTAACTCTTGTTTCATGTAATTTTATAATACAAATTCTAATATCTAAACACTAAATTCTAATCCCGAAAACTATCGGGACCAAATTCTTAATTCTCCTTGTATACGCGAACGTAATCGATAGTCATTTTTCCTGGGAATGGAGTATTGGTATTAGGAGGACCACCAAAGTTTCCACCCACTGCTAGGTTCATAATAATAAAGAAAGGTTGATTGTAAACCCATTCACCAGGTGCATCAGATGGAGTGATTCTTTTGTAGAGATAATCGTTCACAAAAAAATCTATTTTATTAGCACTCCATTCTATCGCATAAACGTAAAAATCAGCATCGAATCTATTATTTTGAAGTGCATAAGGAGTGGTGATGGCTTCACCTCCAGAATAACCTGGGCCATGGATCGAACCGTAGGTTATGTTTGAATATTTACCCTTTTGTTCCATGATATCAATCTCTCCGCATTGTGGCCAAGTAACACTATCAACGTTACTACCCAACATCCAAAACGCTGGCCATATACCCGATCCTGTTGGTGTTTTAATGCGAGCTTCTATTCGTCCGTATTTTTGTGTGAACAACCCTTTGGTATTTATGCGAGCGGAGGTATAATTACCAGCCAAATCTTTTCTTGCGGTAATCACCAAATTTCCTTCACCATCTAAGGCAACATTTTGCTGACTTTGAGTATAAGTTTGAAGTTCGTTATTTCCCCAACCATTTTGACCAGTTCCTAAATCGAAAGCCCATTTTTCGGCACTAGGGGAACTCCCAACTGTACCTTCAAAATCATCACTCCATACCAATTCAAAATTCCTTTCAGGTAATGTTTGTATAGGTTCCACTTCACAACCCGCCATTAAAATAACGAGTGCAAGTGATAGTATTGTTTTATTCGAATGAATCATATATCTAAATATTTAATAGATTATTTATGTTATGTTTTTTATCGATAGAAATAAATATTATCGAGAATAAAATTAGGACCACCTGTAATAATGATAGCGCCAATGTTGTTTTTTTGATTGGCTATGTTACCACCTAAAGGAATATCAAACGACTTCCAAACACCTGTTTGGAAACCAGTTAAGGTAGTTCTAAAATCTTTATCATCGCCCATTGGATTTCCAGTATTTACATCAGTCTCAATAATTTTGTTTGCTCCAAGATCTCGAATTTGAATACCAATGCTAGAAGCCGCATTTTCAACGTATGCGTCGATGTGTAAAAATCCTAAACTAGAAGCGTCGATTGGGTCTTCAACAAACATTATTCCTGTGTAATTATTGGTGCTGTATTGTAAGACTTTACCAGAGCCTGTATTTAACACTTCGGTTACCGCAGTAGAACCACCAAACCCTGGAGTGAAATTACTTACGGTTGCATCAACATAAGCATCACTAAAAATCGACTTAACATCAACTTGTGGTCGAGTAGGAATTGGTGCTCCTGGTAAATCTCCTTTAGAAACAATAATTAATTTACCCTTTGCAGCCTCACCTCTTACTTTAGCGGTAATTTCTACAGTACCTTGTGCAAGTACACTTACCACACCCTCGTCGTTAACAGTAGCAATAGATGTATCTGAACTAAAAAAATCGCAATAAGCAGTAGTTGAACTCACCTTCACATCCTGACCATTTACAAGGTTGAAAACATGGTTGATGCCGGTTACATTAACGGTAGCACCTACGAATGTATTCACTGTACTTGTTAGTCCATCCATAATATTAGAAGTTGGCTTCCCTACTGTACCAAGTTTTTCAAATTTTATTTCATCAAACCAAAGTGTATAACCAGAACCATTTGTTCCATTCGTTCCTGCTGCAAACCAAAACACGCCACGCTCATTTAAGAGTATCGATGGATCTGGAATGGGAATAATAACTTTTGTCCAACTCGTTCCCATATTCACATTTTGTATGGAAATTTTATTTTTGTCGCCAAGGTAATCGATGCCAAATCCAACATCACCAAGTAGCGTACCTGTAGATGATTTTACATAAAAAGTAAGCGCATCAAAACCGGTAAGATTTCTACCTACCCCATCTACCCTAAAGATTGCTCCAGCGTATGTTCCAGAAGGGTCTGTATTATTAGGAACGTCGATTCTTACAGACGCATCACTATTATATCCTTCTTTCATATCTACAGAAAACACATCGGGTTTTGCATCACCAAATGGGAAATAAAAATTAGAACCTAAACCTATGAAGTTGTCCGTAAAAATTTCGGCTGTGTTTGGAAATGTAGGCAATACGGCATCATCAGAAAGTTCTCTTGTACATCCTATTGGAGCGATTAAGAGTGCTGATGCGAGGCCTATTAATATCGATTTCTTATTTAAAATATTCATCTTTTTCTTATTTAATCTTAATGAATCTTATTAATTATTGATATTGATTTGAACATATGTACGGAATTCCCACTCATTACCATTAGGGAAACCAATGGCATTAGGATCTGGAACAAATACCCCAAGATTATTTAATGTCATGGTTGGAGAATATCTGTTAGAATATTTATCGAGCGTACGATAAGTTGTACGCAATCCAATTTTTGTACCTGGCAATAGGAACCAATCAGGTTTGCCAATTTCCATTGATAAATCGCCAATAAGTTGTAATGGGAAAGTTAAGTTAAAATCTCTATGGTAATCAAATGGACCCCAATCATCAATTTTTACAATGGTTGCTAGTTTCATCTTTTTGTAGATGGTTCTCACATCTACTCCGAAACGAGTAATGGTACGTGTATCACTACCATTGGCTTGTGCATTTCCGAAATAAGTGTTTGCGATAATTCCGAAATCAGGAGTCATTTTCGATACTATTCTTATGTTCGATTCCCATAGGTCGTTAGCAGGTGCAGAACCAGGGAAAACAAAAGTTGTACGACCGTTACTTAAGATACCAATTGCCGCATCTTGAACAGTTGGTAAATGACGATATACAAATCCTGCACTCATCGCAAATCTTGCATCTTCCATTCGGTCATTATCCCATTCATACATCCAGGTTGCAGGAGTTGGATCATACGTTAACAAAATTTCTCCAGCTACTGTTTCGCGATTTCCTCTTACTGCAAAAGGATCATCCAAAATATTTCTTGGACGAGCAGGGGCTGCAAACTCAGGTCCAATCGGACCCGCTAATGGTTTTTGATACAAGAAATTTGGTGCAATTTGTATGTTGCCTATGTTATACGTAAAACCAGTAAGTGCATTGTACATATTACCACTACCGATGTCTTTTAAAGCCCAGCCTGTAAAGGTCTTCGTTTGGTCTACCCCACCATTGGCAACAAGCCCCATGTATGAAGTAAGACCGTACCAACGTATTGGACCAGTAGAGTAAGTTATCTTAAACTTTCCTCCATAATTATCGGAACTTTTTATTTTATCTACATACACAACATTGTCTTGAACTAATTCGAATGTTCTACCATTTAATGGCTGACCAGCCCAAATTCCGCCAACATCAAAAGTTAATTTTTCCATTTTCTTTCCAATGGCAAATGTTAATCTTCGTGTTTTTGGAACTGGTACTGCAAAGGAACTTTGCAAATCTGTTCGCTGTACAAGATCTTCATGGAATATCCCCGTCATATCTAAACCTGCAACTTTTCTACTGTACTTTAAGAGTACAGCAGGGTTAGCACCCCACCATAATTCTGGACCATAAGCAGCTTTTAAACCTTTAAACTTTTTCTTGCCTTCCATTTCAAAACCAAATGGCGCATTACCATTATAGAGATCAATATTGGTTCCGTAATTTGCTTCAGGGTATAGTCCAAAGAAATCACCTTCATAACCCCAGTGATAATGACCAGTTCTATAAAAGCCTGTTAATTTAAAATCCTTGGCATCCCAACTATAATCGGCTTTATACAATTGTATTCTATTATTAGAATTGATTTGTATAGGTCCATTTGGAGTCGACACAGTTATTGGTCTTCCTCTATTCTCATAGAATACTTCATCAATTGGTTTCGTGGCTACATTTCCCAACACATTAAATTGAACATTCGCTTTCATATTTGGTGCAGGCCTTGCGGTTACACCAATGTTAAACGATTCCATATGGTCAAAACCTTGAGCACTCGGGTATGATGTAGTCGAAGGACTTGTGCTTGGAGGAGTAGATGTTAAACTACCACCTGTATTATATGTATTGAAATTTGCTTGTAAGTTGCTTAAGTATAATTTACCACGATCTTTAGCTGCCATGGCTGCCTTATCTCCCCTAGCCTTTAATGTAGTATCGGCAATAGAGATATTATTCATAGCTGAATTTAATGACGCAGCATTTTCGGTGTAAGGATTAATTCGATGTGCAGATTGCAATGCATAATAGGCAGCACGAGGGTAAAGATCGTAAATTCCACGCTCATTGGTTTGACCCTTTGCGCAGATACCAAACCACTCTTCATTCATATTATTTTCACCAACAATATAGTCATTGCTATATCCTCCATTCGACCAAGATGCAGCCGCATCATGTTCTTCTAAATTTGTTGTTTGTCCAGTTTTCCACCATCCATCGCTAAATTGAAAAGTAAAACCGCCCAAGCTATTATTGTTTTTGCCCAGTCCATCTGCATTGTTATATATTTCTTTCCAATTACTAATTAAAACCTTAGCTTGGAATTCTTGATCTTCTTGGTTTGCTATTGTGTTATAAGCATCCGTACCAAATTCAGTAAGAATTACAGGCATGTTTAGTTCCTTATGAACACGGTCGTATAAATCAGTAAAGGTTAGTCCACGATAAGCATTGATACCTAAAATATCTACGTTCTTGCACTCTTTAGCAATTATATCTGAAAAAAGTAAATCTCCATTGCAAATAGCTATAGGATGACTCTTATCTAATTGTTTTAATTCAATTGCAGCATCGTTAAAAAGCTTGTATAAATGATAAGCGGCCTTCGTAGAATTACGATCGGCAAATGGAATATCCTCCGTTTCGGCACCTTTCCAAAAAAGACCGTAGTTATTCTCATTACCAAGTAAAAAAAGCAATACCCCAGGGGTTTCTTTATATTGACTTACCATCTCCTTTGTTTCGGCAAGAATTACTTCTCGCGCATCTGGGTTGGAGTAATCAGTATTAGGCTCCCATTTACCTTTAAGAGTTAATCCATAGCGGCCGAACGAATGATTTAACATAGTATAAATACCATACTTCTCATATATATACTGCACCCATTTGGCTGGAATACCTGTATACTGTCTAATTACGTTCACTCCCATGTTTTTAAGCAAGGGCATTTCATTATCCAAGGCAGCCATAATCACATCATCAGATTGCTTCCACAAACTGTAGTTGTAATTGGTCCCAATTGGAAAATAATCCCAGTTCACTCCATTAATGAACATCTCTTTTCCATTGACGGAAAGTTTAAAACCATTACCAGATTTAAGCACCAACACTTCATTATTTTGGGCAATAGTGAGTGTAGGAATGAGTAATAAAATAAAAGGGACTAGGAATTTCTTTATGATGTATATGTTACGCATAAAATTTATTTTTTAATGAATTAAATGTCTTTACAAAAAAATTTCTTTTTTAACTTTTTATGGAATCTAGTTTTTTGAATTAATGGGTATATAAAACTAATAATGGTACAATTTACCATAAGTTTATCAAATTATGAAATTTTTGGTTTTGTGAGCATAAAAACTTAAGAAATAAGCTTTTTAGGGGGCTATGCCAATAATAGGCATCATAAAAATATTTTTTAACATTGAAATTTATATTGAATTAAATAACAATTCGCTCTATATTGTAAACTTCAAGAACTGGAAATACAATTCTTAAATTATAAGACCAACTAAACAACTATAAATTTAAAATATGCAAGCACAGCAAAACCTAAACACTGAACAAAAAAATAATTATGGTGCATTAAGTACTTTGGTAACCGTATTCTTTTTCTGGGGATTTATAGCCGCAGGAAACGGAGTATTTATTCCATTTTGCAAAGATTACTTTCATTTAGATCAGTTTCAAAGCCAATTAGTAGACTATGCATTTTACATTGCCTACTACATTGGAGCGCTGTTGCTTTTTATATTAGGTAGCTCACAAGGGAAGGATTTAGTAGGATCATGGGGGTATAAAAAAAGCATTGTGTATGGATTATTATTTAGTGCCATAGGGGCAGTTGCTATGATAATTGCCGTAAATGCTAATACTTTCTCTGGAATGCTAGTAGGATTGTTTATGGTGGCTTTGGGCTTTAGTTTACAGCAAACCGCAGCACAACCACTCGCTATAAGCCTAGGAGACCCTAGAACTGGTGCTAGTAGGGTAAATTTAGGTGGTGGTATAAATAGCTTCGGAACAATGATTGGGCCAATAGTTGTTTCATTACTATTGTTTGGAACTGTTGCCGCTTCTGATGAACAAACTAAAAATTTAGGTTTAAACAATGTGAGTTTTTTATACGCAGGGGTTGGTATTTTATTTATAGCCGCTGCAATTCTGTTTGCCTCTAGTAAAAAAATTCCAACTGGAGTAACTTACGAAGTTTTAGAGCCTGCCAATAAAGCATTAACTACACTAATCGTAATAACCGGTTTGTTAATTTTTATGTTTATTCCAGTATTTAAAAGTTATATCGGTTTATCGGATACTATTTCTGCTGATGAGAAAATAGCGTTAGAAATTTATCGGATGAAATGGTTAATTGGATCTTTACTAGTAATAGTAGGTGGATTAATTTTTGCAAATCAACGTTCAAAAAAGGATGCTAAGGGATGGGGAGCCATGCAATATCCACAATTAATACTGGGAATGCTTGGCATATTAGCATATGTTGGTGTAGAGGTAACAATACAAAGCAACTTAGGCGAATTACTTAAACAGCCTGATATGGGTGGCCTAGCATCTTCTCAAATTGCACCTTATATAAGTATGTATTGGGGAAGTTTAATGATTGGTAGATGGGCCGGAAGTATTAGTGTTTTCAACCTTTCTAACAAAATAAAGAAACTATTACTATTAATAATTCCTTTAATTGCTTTTGGTGTGATTATAGGAATAAATACACTTGCTCAAAAAGATATGTCGCCATTATATGCCTATGTAATGTGTGTGTTTATACTTATTGCAGCCTTTTACATTAGTGGAGATAAACCAGCTAAAACAATGTTAATATTTGGAACACTTGGAGCCATTTCTATGTTAATTGGATTATTTTCTCATGGTCAAGTAGCGATATATGCCTTTTTAAGTGGCGGATTATGGTGTAGTATTATGTGGCCAAGTATTTTTGCATTAGGTATTGCTGGCTTAGGAAAATACACAACACAAGGCTCTGCATTTTTAGTGATGATGATTATGGGGGGTGGAATTATTCCACCACTTCAAGGAAAACTTGCCGATTTAATTGGAATTCATCAATCGTATTGGATTGCGGTAATTTGCTTTGTTTACTTAATGATATTTGCTGTTGTTGTAAAAAGAGTTTTAGCGAAACAAGGTATTAATTACGATGTGGCTACTAGTGGAGGGCATTAGCAGAGTGGTAGTTAACAGAGTAGTGTTTAAGATATTGGTGCCACCACTTGAAGTGTTTAAGATATTGGTGCCACCACTTGAAGTGGTGGCACCAATATCTTAAACACTACTCTGTTTCAACGTTTCAAATAATTTATCAATATTAATTGGCTTCGAAAGCATGCCATTAAAATCCAAGTTAAAGCCTTCGTGTTCTGTTGCGGTTACGTCGGCTGTTAATGCAAATATGGGCGTATGTTTATTCAAACCGTTAGAGGTCCTTATTTGATGGCAAGATTCAAAACCATCCATTAAAGGCATGTGAATATCCATTAAAATAAAATCATATTTATTATTCAACGCTTTTACAATAGCCTCTTTCCCATTAGCTGCCAAGTCTGTTTGCATTCCCCATTTATTTAATAATTTAGAAGCAACAAATGAGTTAATCACATTATCATCTACAATTAGAACCGATTTTCCACCAAGATTATTTTCGGTAATATTAATAGCTGTATCTTTTACTAATGATCTATTTAAGGTAAGCTCGAAAAAGAATTCCGAACCTTTGTTGATGGAACTTTTTAGTTTTATACTCCCTCCAAATAATTCAACCAGTTTCTTTACTATTGCCAACCCTAATCCTGTACCCCCTTGTGTTTTGGTGGTGATAGATTTGGGTTGATAGAAACTCTCAAAGATATCATCAAAATACTTTTCAGGAATGCCTACTCCCGTATCATTAACACTAAAACGTATTGTATCACTATTATTTGTTGATGCTATTTTACTCAATGAAATAGTTACATTTCCAACATTAGTATACTTAATGGCATTCGAAATTAAATTATTTAGGATTTGAGTTAATTTAGTTTCATCAATTAAATACCAAGTATTAATGGAGTCGTCTATGTTTAATGATAAATCTAATTGTTTATCCGCAGCCAGATTTGCATAGGTGTTTTTTATAGATTCCATTAAATTTAGAATGTTTGTACTTCTCCATTCTAAATTCATTTTGTTGGTATCTAACTTAGTAAAGTCGAGGATATCATTAATAATTTGCATTAAATTATTAGAAGCAAAACCTAGAGATTGAATTAGTTCAATTTGTTCTGGAGTAGCTGTATCTTCAAGTAAGTGAGCAATACTAATAACCGCATTTAGTGGGGTTCTAATTTCATGACTCATTGTAGAAAGGAACTCTTGTTTTGCTTTTGCAGCATGCTCCGCTTTATGAGTTTTTTCTAAAATTTCTGCTTTTTCTTTTTGAATTTCGGTTTCGCGTTGGAGGTTCTCCATTCGCTTTATTAAATCGTAATTCTCTATAATTTTAAGAGTTTGGGAATTAATAACTCTCTCTCTTACCTCTAAATATGATTCTAAATAAAATAAAGATTGATCTATATCCCCAACTTTTTTATAAAGTTTATACATCAAATAGAAACAATTAAATTTAATGATGAGGATATTGTATTTATTACTTATTTCGATACCTGTAAGTAATGCCTCCTTCGCTTTATCTAATTCGTTTGTAGCTATATATAAGGCACCCAATTTATAATAAGACATTCCAATTCCCAATCGCTCATTCATTTCTAAATGAATGCGTATTGATTCTAAAAAATCAGCTTCAGCCTCTTTAAATAATTTCTTGTGATAATACACCTTCCCTCTTCCATAATACGCAAAGGCAAGCCCTCGGATATCATTAGTAGAAAGTTTCATTTCGATGGATTTATTAATCATCTCTTGGGCTTTTTCTACCCTATTCTGATTTAAATAAATTCCGGATAATGGATTATAAGCATTGGACTCTAAATTTTTATCGTTTACTTGCTTAGCCGCTTCAATTGATTCCGAGTAAGATTTTATTGCATTTTTTTGATCTCCAAAATATTCATAAATAGTTCCTAAACTCTTTAATGTACGCGCTTGCTTATGATAGTCGAAATACTTCTTATAAATAGCTAAACAATCTATTAAATTAACTAGTCCTAAATGATAATTATCTGATTTGTAATAAATACTAGCAATAGAATACTTGGCATCTGCAATACCTTGTTCGTCGTTTAATTCTTCGAAATATTTAATCGCCTCTTCTGCATGTTCAATAGAAAGTTTTTGCTCTCCTTGAATCATATAAAAAAGCGAAAGCATATTTAAACTCTTTCCTATTAAATTGATATCCTGAATATCTCGACTTATTTTAAGGGCTTCCTGAGCAAGAGTGGTACTCTTTACTAAATTAGACACACGGATTTCGTAGGCCTCATTTAATAACTCATTAACTTTTAGTATAACGTTCTTATCAGGACTCATTTAGTTCAATTATTCTCTAATACCTTCATCTCATTTCTACATCAACTTACTCTTCGTACAGTTTTGGGATTATAATTACCAAAAAAGGAAGACTCAGATTGGGTATTTCTGAGTCAATTTAAGCAAAATAGCCGATTATATATCCTTAAAAAACCATGTTCTATTTGCAAAATATTGGTAATCAACACAATAAATACAAATAGCACTATTTAATGTATAGTACTATAGAATCTATATTATGTTGTTTTGTAGATTACAAGAACTAATAGTGCAAATTATGCTCCAATAAGAGGTGTTTATTTTATTGTAGCTGTTGGAGAAGGAAATACCCCATTCATGAGAACGGGGTGATATATAAGTTTGTTAACTATTCTTCGCTTAATTCTATGATACGATCAAACTCTGTATTATTTAAGGGCATTACAGATAAACGACCTTGTTTTACTAGCGATACATTCTGAAGTTTTTTGTCCGCTTTTATTTCTTCTAAAGTAACAGGTCTGGAAAGTGATTTAAACGGGGCTAAATCAACTACTACCCAATTTGGGTCTGTTGTTGTAGGGTCTTGATAAAACTCTTTCACAACCTTTGCTATGCCCACTACGTGCTTCCCTTCATTGCTATGATAAAACATTACCAAATCTCCCTTTTTCATCGAACGAAGATTGTTTCTGGCTTGGTAATTTCTTACCCCATCCCAAAATGTTTTTTTATCCTTTAAAAATTGCTCCCAAGAATACTTGTGGGGCTCCGATTTCACTAACCAATGCTTCATATTTATAGTTTCCAGTATTGAGTATTGAGTATTGAGTTTATTTATTACTTATTTTCTATTAGCATACTAGCATATTTATTAACAGATTATCCCATTAACACATTAACATATTAACATATTAATGTAAGATTTTCCATACCAATTCCTTCAACAACTCCCCTTCATCTGTATTACCAGTACTCTCCACTCCTTTTGATTTCAAATCGTATTCTCTTAACAAGCTAATTACCTGACAAGTTTTATCGAAATTGAAATTTCGTGCGGCCATTTCATATTCTGAAACAAAAAATGGATTCACTTTTAATTCTTTTGCTACGTTTCCTTTAGATTTATCGGGTAAATAATGATAGGTGAATAGTTTACTGAAATAGCTATTCATGTTTCCTAAAATTAATACAAGTGGATTATCTTTTTTATTTGCAGCAAAATAATCTATAATTCTATTTGCTTTTAAAACGTCTCTTTTAACAATTGCTGAATTCAGCTCGAAACTATTGAATTCCTTACTAATTCCGATATTCTTTTCAATATCATCCATGTTAATCGTTTTTCGATCACCCATGTTAATAAGCACCTTCTCTACTTCGTTTGCAACTTTGCCTAAATCATTCCCTAAATATTCGGCAATCATTGCTGCTGCTTTCCCTTCTATCTTAAAACCTTTGCTTTCTATGTATTTCGTAGCCCACTCCGAAATCTGATTATCGTATAATTTTTTCGATTCAAATAATACTCCGTTCTTCTCTATTGCTTTCGCAATTTTCAATCGTTTATCTAAAGAACCATATTTATGACAAAATACTAAGACTGTACTTTTTAGAGGGTTTTCCACGTAAGTAGCAAAGGGATCTTCCTTTCCTTCCGATTTTCCAAACTTAATATTCTGTGCTTCTTTTATAATTACCAATTGATAATCGGCCATCATTGGGTAACGTTTTGCAGTGCCAATAATGGTTAACATATCCGCTTCTTTACCATAAAGAATTGTTTGATTAAAACCCTTCTCCGCCTCTGTCAACACTTCCTTTTCTAAGGTATCGGCAACTAAATCTATATAATAACTTTCTTCCCCATGTAAAAAATAAATGGGTTTGAACTTTCTTTGTTTTATGTCGGCTAGAATTTGTTCTATAGTCATGTCTGGTAGTTGGTAGTTGGTAACTGGTAGTTGGTAGCTGGTAAAAAAACTTTAAATTCTAAATATTTAATTCTTAATAATTCTCAGGTAATTCTTCAATAAACCGATAGCTCTCACACTCATAATCCATTTCGCAATAAAAATGCTCTAATCCATTTGTAACCACAAGGTATTTTACTTTATAAACCATGTTGTATCGAGCAGCTTGGTCAAATACATCTTGGGTTATCTTAATATTAGGGGCTTTGCATTCAATCAACATAATAGGTATAGCATCTAAATTAAAAACCAATATGTCTGTTCTCTTTTTTAAATCGTTTAATTGAAGCCCTTTTTCTAAACTTATTAAGTTCTTTGAATAGCCCTTTTGATGAATCAAAAATTGAACAAAATGTTGACGAACCCATTCCTCTGGAGTTAGCATTAATTCCTTTTTCCGAAGTAAATCGAAAATAAAATACTTGCCCCCTTTCTCTATAATTTTAAATGGATAAGAAGGAAGATTCAAGGGAATTAAATCCATACTACATTTTAGAAAGACTCTCTTTTAATATACCTATTTTTTGTTCTGCATCTGCTTTCTTCTTTTTCTCATTATCTACCACATCTGCTTTTGCATTGTTTACAAATCTCTCATTAGAAAGTTTTGCATCTACCGATTTTAAGAATCCTATTAAATACTCCAATTCCTTTTCCATTCTCTCTTTCTCAACAGCTGGATCTACAGTATCTCCAAGATCTAGGAAACATTCATCTCTACCAGACAAAAACTGCGTTGAGTTTTCTGGAATTTCCGAAACAATAGATAATTCACCGATCATTGCTAATCGTTTTAAAATTAATTCGAAATTTTTATAATCGGTTCCAGAATTATTTTTGATCGATAAATTTAACGCTTCTTTGGGTGCAATTTGTTTGGCATTACGAATATTTCTCATTTCAGAAACAACATTCAGTATATTTTGCATATCTACCAATATCTTTTCATCGAATTTTTTCGATGTTGGATATGGTGCAACAATACAGCATTCCATTTCAGCTCTTGTTCCAAACAATTCCTCATCATGCCATAATTCTTCCGAAAGAAATGGCATAAATGGATGTATTAATTTTAATATATCTGCGAATTTATTTTTAACAAATTCAAAAGTTTCTGAATCTATTGCATCTTGATAAGAATCTCCATTTTCTAATTTATGATACGTTGGTTTTATCATTTCTAAATATGAAGAGCAAAAATCATCCCATATGAGTTTGTAAATACTCATTAATGCTTCCGATAATCTATAGGATACAAACAGTTCTTCAATCTCTTTTAACGACTCGTTAAATCGTGCTTCGAACCAATTGTTTGCGGCAACATTCTCATTTTTTACAGATGCATCTACCTTCCATCCTTTTACCAATCTAAAGGCATTCCAAATTTTATTGGCAAAATTTCTTCCTTGTTCACAATAGGATTCGTCGAACATTAAATCGTTACCAGCAGGAGAACAAAGTAACATTCCTACACGCACACCATCTGCGCCAAACTTTTCAATCAACTCTATTGGGTCTGGTGAATTACCCAACGATTTCGACATTTTTCTACCTTGCTTATCTCGTACAATGCCTGTTAAATATACATTCTTAAATGGAACTTGATTTCTAAATTCCTTACCTGCCATAATCATTCGTGCAACCCAGAAAAACAAAATTTCTGGTGCAGTTACTAAATCATTGGTTGGGTAATAATAATTTAAATCTGCATTGCCTTTATTATTTTTATCTCCAAAAATAGTTGGATCGAAAATAGAAATTGGCCACAGCCAAGAAGAAAACCAGGTATCTACCACATCTTCATCTTGTTTAATATCAGAAACAGAAATAGCAGAATGTTCTTCCGATTTTGTTTTAAATTTTGCTATTGCTTCTTCTGCTGTTTTAGCCACTACTACATCGCCATTGGGTGCGTACCAAGCTGGGATTTGTTGTCCCCACCAAAGTTGACGAGAGATACACCAATCCTTAACATTCTCCATCCAATGACGATACGTATTAATATATTTTTCTGGAATAAGATTTACTTCACCATTATTAACAGCATCTAATGCAGGCTTTGCCAATACCTCCATCTTTACAAACCATTGCATAGAAAGCTTCGGTTCTATTACAGCATCGGTACGTTCAGAAAAACCAACTTGCGATTTATATTCCTCTACTTTTTCTAACTGTCCTGCTTCTTCAAGCAATACTGCAATTTTCTTACGTGCTATAAATCGATCTTCGTTTATTAATATTTCTGCTTTTTCATTTAAAGTACCATCATCATTTAAAATATCAATAACAGGTAATTTATGTTTTAATCCAAGTTCATAATCGTTCAAATCATGTGCAGGAGTTACCTTCAAACAACCTGTTCCAAATTCCATTGTTACGTATTCATCTGTAATAATTGGAATCTCTCTATTAATTAGGGGAACTAGAATTTTCTTTCCATGCAAATGCTTATATCTTTCGTCATTAGGATTTACACAAATAGCCGAATCGGCCATAATTGTTTCTGGGCGAGTGGTTGCAATTGTTACAAAACCAGAACCATCAGAAATTTTATACCTGATATAATATAATTTCTGATTTACTTCCTTACGAATTACTTCTTCATCCGAAACAGCCGTTAAGCCTTTAGGATCCCAGTTTACCATACGAATTCCACGATAAATGAGGCCTTTTTCGAAAAGATGAATAAAAGTATCAATAACAGCTTCATTCATTGCAGGATCCATTGTAAAGGAAGTTCGTTCCCAATCGCATGAAGCACCTAGTTTCTTTAATTGTTCTAGAATAATCCCTCCGTACTTATCTTTCCAATCGTATGCGTAATTCAAAAACTCTTCTCTAGAAATTTGTTTTTTCTCAATTCCTTTTTCTTTTAGCAAAGCAACAACCTTTGCCTCAGTAGCTATAGAAGCGTGATCTGTTCCCGGAACCCATAGCGCATTTTTACCCATCATTCTTGCTCTACGAATTAAAACATCCTGAATGGTATTGTTTAACATATGCCCCATGTGTAATACACCTGTAACATTTGGAGGTGGTATTGCAATTGTATATGGCTCACGCTCATCGGGTACCGAACGAAAAAACCCTTTTTCCATCCAATAAGGATACCATTTCTTCTCTGCCTCTGTGGCTAAATATGTCTTCGAAATACTCATAATAAATAAAAAATCCCCAAAATGAGGGGATTACAAAAATATAAAAATATAGGATTGTTTGATTGTAATTCTCAGAAATAAAACCCTAAAGCTAAGCCTACTCTAGGTAATACACCATTATAACTTTGCCCTAAATTATCAACATTGGTATCTACACGTTCCTTAAATGTGGATTTTACAGTTGAAGCTTTGGATATAACCCCTAAGTATCCATCTAAATAAAACCCAATATTTAAATCTGCTCTTACACCAAAGTATATAAAACTATCGAATCTGTTAGTTACTTGTTTATAATCGTTTAGCATGTATCCTGTATATTCTAACCCATCGTCTCCAATATAATTTGTCCAACCATATTCCTTGAATTTATAGTTTATATGGCTGTACCCAAGTCCAGCTTTTACATATCCCAGTCTTCTTGTGTTTTCATTAATTCTCAAATATTTTCTGAAAGATAAATCAACTCCCCCACCAGACATTAAAAAGTTATCAATTCCATTATTATTATTGGTACCATATCCATTATCGTAAGAATAATAAATGGGCATAATTCCAATACCATTCATTATATTTTTATCAAAAGACCTTTCGTATTCCATTCTATAAGCCCCAAAGAAAAAGCCTGAAGTATGTAGCCAATACGAATTTTTAGTTACAATTAAAGAGTCAGTTTTTTGTGCAAAAGTATTTGAACAAAAAACGACTAAACAGAATAGCGTTAAAAATATTTTTACTTTCATTATTGTCCGATTAAAATACTGCTCAGTAATGTTAAAGAATTATTTGAATATGAATACTGGTAAAATCCATCGTTCGATGTTGCTATTAAATTATTATGATATGGGATTACATCGTTAGCTTTTACATTTGATGTATATATTAATTTCAAAGAATCTATATTCGATTTATCATATACTTTTATATAATCGTCGCACAGAAAAAGTAAATTACTATCTATACCCAAACCCCTTGGAGAAACCATACTATAACTAGCTACTAATTCTGGAGAAGATAGATTTTGAATATCGATAATTTCTAACACATTAACGCCTCTCCTACACCTTATTAAAGCAGAGTTATTGAGTGTTAAATAAGCATATTTATCATCTGCAACCACTGGATCACAGCTATAAATATGGTTATAAAAAGAGCGATAAGTTAAGGTGTTATTAGAATTTAATTCATAAATAAACATCCCAGAAGAAGTGCCTACAAAAAGAACATTTCCCTTTATAAAAATTGTTTCAATAGCGGAATTTAAAAATGTATTTTGAGATGGGGTTAATTGTCCGTTCGGAGTAATATCATACGATTTTATTTTTTCTCCACTCAATGTAAATAGCTTATCATCTTTTATTGCAAACCGAGCCAAAGACCCTGTAATACCTGTGGTACTGGTGGTACTAGGGCTAGATAAATCGCCAGAGCCACATGCAATTATTGTGCTCACTACAATTAGTAGTAAAAGTAAGTGGCAACTATTATTCCTACTAAAGCTCATTTTTCCCATCCAACTACAATTAAACCTTCTTCTCTATTTTCTACTGAATATGTACTAGGTAAGTAACCGAGATCTGGAGGATTTAATTCCGGAAATGCTTCCTTGGTTCTCGATGAAACTGTTACTTGTGTAACATTGCTGATATCCAACACCACTAAATCTACTGCATTATCTACCATTAAAAAATTGTTTTTTAATGCTAAATCAATGCATCCTGGAACCCTAATAAAACTAACCTTTTGAGGACTTGATGGATTAGAATTATCAATAACATGAACACCTTTATACTTTTCATTCAGAAATATATAATTATTAAACAACAGTAATTTGCCTGGTTCTACAAGCTTCTGAGGTGCCACCGAAGAAATTGAGCTCTCTAATTGTTTTCTTGTCATAAACAAGGGTGTATAAGTTGTTTCCACCTGAACAGGTTCAATTTCATAGAAGGGACATGCGCTTAACATTATGGCAAATAAGGGTAAAAACCAAACCCAATGTCTATTAAATTTATAATGGATATTCATTTTATAATTTTAAATAACTTATATATTTGGTAAAAAATAATCGTTATCAGCTAAGAAGTAAATATAAACATTAAAAATAATATGAAAAAGGCCTATCTAATAATTACTACAATACTCTTAACGAGTGTTGTATTTTCTGGTTGTAAATCACGTAAAGTAGATCGTATCGACCCAACACAACAAACAGATTTAAGTGGAAGATGGAACGATACTGATTCTCGTTTAGTTTCTAATGAGATGATTAGTGATTGTATGGCAGGAGTTTGGAGAACTAATTTTACTACAGCGAAAGGAAAAAGACCTGCAGTAATAGTTGGTACTATTAGAAACAAAACTACAGAACATATCGAATCTGAGACTTTCATTAAAGATATTGAGAAAGCATTTGTAAATTCTGGATTAGTTTCTGTGGTACAAGCAGGTGAAGCAAGAAAAGAACTAAGAGATGAACGCAATGATCAACAAACTTTTTCTTCTGAAGACACAAAGAAAAAATGGGGCTTAGAGAAAGGTGCTGATTTTATGTTGAATGGTGTAATAACATCTATAGTTGATCAGTATGGAAAAAACAAAGTTGTTTACTACCAAATTGATTTAGAGTTAACAAACTTAGAAACAAACGAAAAAGTTTGGATTGGTGATAAAAAGATTAAAAAAGCTATTCAAAACTAATCGTGAAAAAGCATTTCCATTTAACCTATTTGGTTATAATAGTTCTACTAATTAGTTCTTGTGCTACTTATTATCAGAAAGCCGCAGAATTTAATAGCAATATTGAATCTGGCAATATAGTAAAGGCAAAAGAGCTATTAGAGAAGGATAAGAAAAGTCCAGAAGGTAAAAACAAGCTCCTCTATTTTATGAATAGAGGAACGGTGGAAATGCTAAGTGGAAACTATGTAAAGAGCAATGAGTATTTTAATGAAGCTGATATTATCATAGAAGATCATCAGAAAAAATTAGGAACTCAAGCTCTTTCCTTAATTAGTAACCCCATGGCTACCGAGTATGGTGGCGAGGACTTTGAACGAGTATTAATTCACTATTACAAAGCATTAAACTATGTTCAGCTCGGGAAAAAAGACGATGCCATTATAGAATGCCGTAGGATAAATTTAAAAATCCAACAACTCAACGATAAATACACTAAGAAAAACAAATATTCTGAAGATGCTTTTGGGTTAAACTTAATGGGTATCATTTATGAGTCGGCGGGTGAAACAAATGATGCATTTATTTCTTATCGAAATGCCATTGAGTCATACGAAAAGGTATATGTTCCTCAATTTAAAACAGAAATTCCATTACAGTTAAAAAAAGATGTTATTCGAACTGCATATGAAATGGGTTTTGATGATGAAGGAAGAAGATTTGAAGAGAAATTTCAATTGAAAAATGAACCTCGCAATAGAAATAATGGTGAATTAATTTTCTTTTGGAATAATGGATTAGGCCCTGTTAAAGCAGAAAATAGTATCAATTTTTCTATCATAAAGGGGCAAGGTGGATATGTTACCTTTGCAAATGAGGAATTGGGATTAAACATACCATTCCCATTACCAGAAGGTAAAAGCACAAACTCTGCACTTGGAGATTTAGAATTTATTAGGGTTGCGTTTCCAAAATATGTAGAACGCAAACCATACTATGGCAATGCCAGTATATATGTAAACAATACAAATTATAGTTTAGAGCTGGCAGAAGATATTAATGCTATTGCATTTAAAACATTACAAGATAGAATGCTTAGAGAAATGGCCAATTCGTTGCTTCGTTTAGCAACCAAAAAGGCTGCAGAATATGCTGCTAGGGACCAAAATCAGAATGTTGGGTCGTTAGTTGGTATTGTTAATGCCATTACAGAAAAGGCAGATACTAGAAATTGGCAAACCTTGCCTTATTCTATTTCTTATACTAGAATTTCACTTCCTCCTGGCGCTCAGGAAATAAAACTTGCCCTTCGGTCGTTTGATAATAAAACTATTAAGGAACAAAAGTTTAACTTTGTAATAGAAAAGGGCAAAACTACCTTCCAAACCTATCAAAACTTTGAAAGTCAGGCGTATGATATGCCTACATATTTCCCAACAAATAGATAGATGGAAAATGGTAGATGAATAAATTAAAATGAAAATCAGAATATCCGTTGTTTTATTGGTTTTAATCTCTGGAATTGCTATCAGTCAGTCTGCATTGAAAGTTAACTCCATTGAATTTAAGGCGAGTTATTTTAAATATAGGGGGATTTTATTGGATGTTCGTACCCCATCAGAATACGCAGAAGGTCATATTGAAAACTCCAGAAACATTGATATTAGTGTAGGCAATTTCGAATCTGAAATTGATAAACTAGATAAAGATCAAGCAATATTTGTGTATTGTGCTATTGGTGTTAGGAGCACAAAGGCTGCCAATATTCTCAGAAAAAAAGGATTTAAACACGTATTTGATCTTGATGGAGGCTATACCGATTTAGTAAAAGTCGGGTTGAAATCAGTGAAATAATGAATCCACCCAATACTTCGTTTATTACCACAGCAGATGGGTCTAAAACCATCTATAATCCCATAGTAGGAGAACATTATCATTCTATAAACGGCGCTCTTCAAGAATCCATGCATGTATTCGTAAAAAGTGGATTGAATTATTACCATCAAGTTAACGAAAGTACCGAAATAAGCGTTTTAGAAGTAGGATTTGGTACAGGACTGAATTTTTTATTATCGGCAGATTACGCTATTAAAAATAAAATATCATTGGAATATGTTGGGATTGAAGCATTCCCCCTTTCGAAGGAAATTATTGGAGAAACCAATTACGATTCTTATTTAGACAATAATAGCATTTGGACAAATTTTTTAAACAATTACTCTGATTCTTTTTCCAACCCAAAAGAAATTTCCCACGAGGTTACATTACAATTATATGCAGGCAAACTATTATCGTTTAATAGTATAAAGAAGTTTGACCTTATTTATTTCGATGCTTTTGCAAAAACAAAACAAGCAGAAATGTGGTCGGAAGAATCTATTAAATGTGCGTGTAATTTTTTGAAAGATAAGGGTATATTTGTGACCTATAGTGTTACTGGCGACTTAAAGCGGACCTTGAAAAGCTTAGGCTTTGAGATACAACGTCCTGCAGGAGCAGCTGGAAAACGCGAAATGATGAGAGCCACATTTAACAAAGAAAATGCTTTATAAAAACCTACTTCGCCCCTTATTCTTTTTAATAGATCCAGAAAAAATACATCATCTTGTATTTAAGTTAATTAAATTTTCTCAATCGATTCCAGGTGCAAAATTTCTTACTAGAAATTTATTTGTGGTGAAAAACCCTAAACTCGAACGAACAGTTTTTGGTATTACATTTCCAAACCCAATAGGCTTGGCTGCAGGATTTGACAAAGATGCAAGGTTATATAAAGAGCTTTCTAATTATGGATTTGGGTTTATTGAAATAGGAACCATTACTCCACTACCACAAGATGGAAACCCTAAGCCGCGGATGTTTAGATTACCACTAGATAGTGGACTTATAAACAGAATGGGCTTTAACAACAAAGGGTTAGAAGGTGCAATTGAAAGATTAAGAAACAGACCACAGAACATCATTATTGGAGGAAATATTGGTAAAAATAAAATTACTCCAAATGAAGAAGCAACTAGCGATTATGAAAAATGCTTCGAAGGCTTATTCCCATATGTTGATTATTTTGTAGTAAATGTGAGTTCACCAAACACTCCTAATTTAAGGGCTTTACAAGAAAAAGGGCCATTAATGGAGTTATTAAATCACTTGCAAAAACTTAATCATTCCAAACCAACCAGTAAACCAATTCTTTTAAAAATAGCACCAGATTTAACAAATGAACAACTGGATGATATTGTTGAAATTGTACAAGAAACAAAAATAGCTGGGGTAATTGCTACCAACACAACTATTTCTAGAGAGGGGCTAACAACATCCACTTCAATTATAGAGCATATTGGTGCTGGTGGATTAAGTGGCAAACCTTTAACCAAAAGATCAACAGAAGTGATTAAATACCTATCCGATAAATCTAACAAAAGTTTCCCTATAATAGGAGTCGGAGGCATTCACAGCGAACAAGACGCCATCGATAAATTAAATGCAGGGGCAAGCCTTATACAGCTTTACACAGGGTTTATATACGAAGGGCCAGGATTGGTGAAGAGAATTAATGAAGCGCTTCTTGGGAATTAGACAATGTGCCAATTTGGACAATGTGCCAATTAGCCAATGTGCCAATTTGAACAATTTGGACAATTGTCGTAAGACTATATACGTTGGACGATGGACGTAAGACGTTGGACGATGGACGTAAGACGTTGGACGATGGACGATGGACGTAAGACGTTGGACGTATTAGCCCCAACAAATCCCTTATTATGTTGTTAACACTCCATGACTGAAAAAGAAATAGACCGGGTGATAGAAATGGCTTGGGAGGATCGAACACCATTTGAAGCGATACTAACTCAATTTAATTTAACGGAAAGTGATGTTATTTCCTTAATGAGAAAGGAACTTAAGAGATCTAGTTTCGAATTGTGGAGAAAGCGAGTTAAAGGTAGGTCAACTAAACATGTTAGTAGAAGAGCAGAAGAGATTACACGGTTTAAGTGTACACTTCAAAGGCAAATCACCTCAAATAAAATTAGTAAAAGATAAAAAAATCCCGGGTTAAATAACCCAGGATTAAATTTCTTTGATAAAGATCAGATTACTCTGCAACTACAGCAACAGCTTCTTCTGTCGAAGGACGAGCTACTGGCTTCTTAATTGATTTATCAGTCGCCATTTTCAAGCGTTGTTTTTTCAATCTAGAAACAGTTTTATTCTTTCTGTCTTTTCTTTTAAGTCTTGTAACTCCCATTTTCTTAAAAATTATTCGTTCAATCTATTTTTTTTTGAGGTCGAGAGCGGATTCGAACCGCTGTACAAGGTTTTGCAGACCTCTGCCTAGCCACTCGGCCACTCGACCCTCTTTTTAGAGTCTGCAAATGTACTAAAATAAACTTTTAGCACAAGCGAAAATCTAAAAAAGGCTTAAATATCTCTTCTGCGTGCCTCCGAACATAATATTCCTGTAGCAATAGCCACATTTAAAGATTCGGCATTTCCAAATGATGGAATTGTTATTGGTCTGTTTATCAGTGGTAATACCTCAACAGAAATCCCATGCGACTCACTTCCCATAACTAATAATCCTTTCATTTTGCCGTCTACTTGATAAATATTAGCACCCTCTAATAAGGCGCCATAAATGGAGGCCTTTTTATGTGACTCTAAGAAATCTACAATATTTACGTAATAAACATGGGTTCTTAATATCGATCCCATAGTAGATTGTACCACTTTAGGGTTATATAATTCAACACAATCTATAGAACACACTACGTGCTTTATACCAAACCAATCTGCAATCCTAATGATTGTCCCCAAATTACCTGGATCTTTAATACCATCTAGAACCAACACTAAATCATTTTTCATTAAATCATCAGATAGTTCCGAAAGCATTGGCGTTGCTGGTATATCAACCAAACAAAGCACATCCGAAGGAGTACTCATATTGCTCAACTTATCCATCTCTTCTAACTTCAATACATCAATTTCTATAATTTTAGATAATTTTGATAAAAGAAGTTCGTACTTTTCACGTTTAGATTCTAGTACGTAAATACAACGTACAGAATATTCGGATGCCAGAAATTCATCACAAAGTTTTTCACCTTCAATAATAAATTGCTGGTGTTCTTTGCGAAATTTCTTTTGATGTAATGACTTAATATAACTTATTTGTGATTTTGAAATCATCTCTATATAGACTTACTTTAAATACAATTATAATCATTTCCACTGTTATCTTTTTCAGTGCTTGTTCTGCGACTCGTAAACTCAAAGATAATCAAGCATTACTTCATAAAAATAATATGAAAGGTGTTTCTGGAATTTTAAAAGACAATTTAGAACCATTTTACAAACAAAAACCAAACAAAAAACTATTAGGAATTGGGGTTTTAAAAGTAAATCTTAGGGTGCATAATATGCTAAATTGGAAGCACGATAATAGATTTGTGCGAGCATTAAGAAATACCTTTGGAGAGCCCCCTGTTATTTTCGACACTACCTTAGCCAATTATTCGGCTCAACAAATGCAGTTATATTTATTTAATAAAGGATATTTTGATGCTCAGACTTCCTTTGATATAAAGATTAAGAAGAAAAAAGCATTTGTAACCTACAACATAAACAAAGGGAATCAATATATTATCAGAAACATTCAATATGAAATAAGCGACACTATTTTAAGAGCGATTTATTTTATGAATTTGAGTAATTCTGTAATTAAAATAGATGATCCTTTTGATCAAGATAAAATTTCGGAAGAACGAGAACGAATAACTAGAGAGATAAAAAACTATGGATACTTTTTTTTCAATAGAGAATATATACATTTTGATATTGATAGCAGTGTAAATGGAAACGTTGTCGATTTGAAATTAGTAATTGAAAATCCTATCGGAAAGAAATCACATCAATCATATACCATTAATCATATCGATGTAAACATCAATAGTGACGAGACGTATAGAGCATTTAAGAAAAAAGATACTGCAGATTCAAAAACAATTACTATAAATGATTATAAAAACTTATTAAAACCAAAAGTTATAAAACGTCTCATCTATTTAGAGCACGATGAGAAATATATGGACAACGATTTAGAGCTAACCTATAATAGATTAGGTGATTTGCGAATGTTTAAATTTGTAAACATAGACTTTGCTGTAGATACGCTAGATAGTACAAAGCTCAATTCCTATATTACTCTTACAGCTGGTAAAAAGCAAGGCACTCAAACAGAAATTGAGGGCTATCTTGCATCCGCGAATGTTGGTTCATCTGCAAACTTTATATATACAAATAAGAATATTTTTAGAGGAGCAGAAATTTTCGAATTTAGAATTAAAGCAGGTTTAGAGACGCAAGCTTTTGTTGACGAAAGTCAAACAAACAATCTTGTGTTTAATAGTAGAGAGTCCAATACCTCTGCATCTATTACGTTTCCTGGGTTCTTATTATTTAGAGATAAAAAAACTTTTGGTATTTATGCAAGCCCGAAAACACGGGTTGGTATAAATTACATTACGGAAAAACGTCCTGAATATTTGCGAAGCACTTTTGTTGGATCCTATACTTACGATTGGAAACAGAATCAATTTTTAACACATTCTTTTTCGCCAATGAGTGTAAACTTTGTTCGCTCTACCCTATCATCAGACGCATTAGATTTATTAAATAATTTAAACAATAAGTACATTAAAGAAAGTTTCGACCCACATATAACCTTGGGATTAAGGTACACTCTTATTTATAGCAACCAATTAATTAATTTGCGAAACGATTATTATTTCTTGCGTTTTAATTTGGAAGTTATGGGTACTGGGCTATATGCAAGTAGTAAACTTTTGAATAATCCACAGAATACTTCTGGAGCATACGAGTATTTCAACCTACCCTATTACAATTTCACACGACCAGAAATTGATGTTCGTTATTTTAACTACGTAAGAAATAAATCGATGATCGTTTATCGATTCAATACTGGTGCAGGTTTTGCCTATTGGAATTCAAAAGTACTTCCATTCGAGCGTCAATTTTTTACAGGAGGTTCTAATAGCATAAGAGCATTTAGAGCCCGATCTGTAGGCCCAGGTAAATTTTCGGATGTGGCTGCTTCTAGTTTGAATTTAGATCAAACAGGAGAAATGAAAATAGAAGCTAATATTGAATATCGATTTGATATTTCTGAAAACTTTTTAGGCTCCAAATTAAAAGGTGCAAGTTTTATCGATATGGGTAATGTGTGGACGCTCTCTTCTGAAAGCACCAATGCCGATGGTAAATTCAACTGGAATACCTTTCACAAACAATTAGCTGTTGGTACTGGATTTGGGTTAAGATTAGATTACAGCTTTTTGTTATTCCGTTTTGATTTAGGATTAAAATTACGTGATCCTAGGTTTACAGGAAGTGACCAATGGGTTATACAAAACCTCAATAATAAAACTTGGATTTCCAATAATCAATATAACTTCTGGAATTTTAATTTTGGTATTGGATATCCATTTTAAGATATTAAATGAGATGCAGCTTCTTTTATTAAGCTAATAAAAGCTCCAAATTCCATCCCCTGTAATACAAAAAACAATACAAATCCAATTAATAATATTAAAAACAAAATTCTCTTAATAAACATTGCCAAAACAATAAACATCACTGGCACAATAACTAATAGCCAAAATGGAATTGGAATAGTCCAGCCATTTATAGCATAATATAAATGACGAATAGTGTCGTTCGATTTCTCGTGTTTTATATAGAAGATTTCAGAAGAGTCGAAGTTTTTACTCAATGGGGCCTCCCCATTTTTAAAATTTACATTTTCGATATATCCATTTATCACAAATGTATAAATACCCTCAATACTTTTATCGATATTGCCATCATTACCAACCACTTGAACTTTCAATCCATTATTGTTTTCCAAACGAAAATCATGAATTGGAAACATTTCAGAAAGGCTGAAATTATATTCCAATTGTTGTGAAAAGGCATTGAAACCACATATTAATGGTATAATTATTGTTAATAGTAGGCGATTAATCATTCTATTCATACTACAAAAATGAAAAAAATACTTCTATCTGCAAGTCTTTGTTTAGTTATTATTGGTGCTAATGCCCAATATTCATTCGAAACATATAATCAAGGCCTTGATACTATTAAAGTTATTGAAAACAATAAAACATTACAGATGCCTTTTTCGGGTGGACTAGATGTTGCACAATTTTCTCAGATAGACTTAAATGGAGACGGTAAAAAGGACTTAGCAATATTTGACAGAGAAGGGTATAGAATTACAACTTTTTTAAATATCGGGGCTGCAAATACTATTAAATACGAATACGCACCTCAATATATAAAGGCATTTCCTAACATCGTAGATTGGATGCTCCTAGCTGATTATAATGGCGATGGGAAAGAAGATATTTTTACAGCAATTCCCGGAGGTTTTAGGGTTTATAAAAATGTTAGTACACCTACAGAATTCAAATTCGAAGACACCTTTCCAGAAGTAAACTGCGATTACTCAACATTTGTTACCAGATTATATATTCAGGCTTCTGATATCCCCGCAATTATAGATGTGGATGAAGATGGGGACATGGATTTACTTTCGTTTTATCAAAGTATTGATTCATCTGGTGAGAGTATTTATTGGTATAAAAACATGAGTATGGAAAGATATGGTAATCCAGATTCCATGGACTTTGTAATTGGAAAATATTGCTGGGGAAAATTCAGAGAATCTTATACCAACTGTCATATCAACTTAAATTATCCGGTAGGTATTTGTGGAGCAAACGGTAAGTTCACTCCTAATATTACAAAAGAAGAATTCATTAAAAACATGAACGACAGAATAGTTGGTGCCAATGATGGAAAACACTCTGGCTCTACTACAACAGTTTATGATGCCAATAATGATGGCACTTATGATATGCTAATTGGGGATGTTTCTTGCAATAATCTATATTTATTAACCAATAGCACTAATAACCTGTCACCATTAATGACACAGGTGTATTACAGTTATCCTGCTTCACATCCAATAAACCTAGAGGTATTTCCTGCGGCATATGTTTTGGATGTAAATAACGACGGACTAAAAGATTTAATAGCCACTACAAATATTTCCAATTCTTCTAATAATACCAATCAAGTATTATTATATACAAATAATGGAGCCCAAAATATTGACCATTTTGATTTTCAGGCGGATAATTTTATGGTATCTGAAATGATTGATGTAGCAGAAGGCTCTGCACCCTGCTTTGTTGATTATAATAAAGATGGGTTATTAGATATCGTTATTTCAAATACTGGATATTATCAAGGAAATGGCGTGTATAAACCAGGCTTAGCTTTATATAAAAATATTGGAACTGCGAGTCTTGCGAAATTTGAATTACAAACCAAAGATTGGTTTGGATTTTCGACATTAAATATTGCTAACATGTCTCCTAGTTTTGGTGACTTAGATAATGATGGAGACTTGGATATGGTTTGTGGTTCTAATGATGGGACTCTTCACTATTTTACAAACAATGCTCCTGCTAATTCCGAAATGGCTCTACAATATGTTCCTAATTATTTTGATGGTATTGATGTAGGTAATTTCTCAGCGCCTTTTATTTACGATTTTAATGGCGATGGGAAGAAAGAAATTGTAGTTGGAGAAAGATTAGACAATATAAATTTGATTAGCAATACTGGAACTGTTTCGGCTCCTGTCTATAGCATTACCACCGATTCATTGTATAAAATTAACTTGAGAAAAATATCTGGTTATCCAAGTGGAAGAGCTCGTTTATCTATTCAATCACTTCGTCCAAATGAGGCACCTAGAGTAATGATAAGTAATGGAAATAGTAAAATATACATAATGGATTTCTTCGATGCTGATTATACAAAGAAATTTGGAGGCCCAATAGACTCTATAAATTTATATGCTGGTTCATTTAGTAATTCTAATGGAGGTTATTATTTTTCTCTTGCCGATTTAAATAACGACGAAAAACCAGAGTTAATAGCTGGATGCCCACAGGGTGGTGTTTTTATGTTTAGAAATACAAGCTTAAATGTTGGTATACAATCTGAACAAAAAAAGCTTGATATCTCAGTTTATCCTAACCCTGCCTCAGAATTAGTTTTTGTACAATCTAATGGAAATGAAAAAATTCAGAACGTTCAATTATTAGATCTAAATGGAAAATTAATTATATCTGTAGAAGACAATACTATGTTTTATACTATAGATACTAAAAACTTAGCTAATGGAATTTATATTCTAAAAGTAAAAGGACAGCATTCTGTGAATACGGTTAAAATAATTAAGAATTAGTACCGATAGCAATCGGGACTAGTTCTTAATTAAACAAAGGATATTAACCTAATGAAATGGGTTTTTAAACTGAGGATTATGAATATAAGAGGTATCTGTAAATGTTTTCATAAACATTACCAGAGCTTGTTTTTCTCTTGGAGTTAATCCCAATCCTCCAAATTGATCTAATCGATCTGGGTTTTTGGTAAAATTTACATCTAAATTTTGATTCTGTTGAATTCCTGAACTATAAAATTCAACTACCTGTTCCAGAGTAGTAAATCTTCCATCGTGCATATAAGGGCCAGTAAGTTCAACATTTCTAAGGGTAGGAACTTTAAATTTACCTTGATCTTGAGTATGGCCAGTTACTTGGTATAATCCTTTACCCTGCATTTCTGCATCCGTTAATAATCCGTTATCTCTAAAAATGGTATCTAAATTATGGGCCAAAAAGGTACCACCTCCTCCATGACAATGGAAACATTGTCCGCGTTCATTAAAAAAAATCTGAAAGCCTTCTAATTCCAATACATCCGTAAATACTTGAGTTTGTCTATCCGGATATCCATCAAACTTAGAGCCATTAGAAATTAATGTTCTTTCGAATTGTGCAATTGCTCTCGCAATTAATTCAGGTGTAATATTATCTGTACCAAAGGCAGATCTAAATCTTCTTGGGTAAGCATTATGTGCTTTTAATTTTCGAACCACATTTTCGGAGGTTTCGTGCATTTCAATAGGATTGTTTATTGGACCTAGTGCTTGTTCTTCTAAACTACTTGCTCTTCCATTCCAAAAGAATTTCTTTTGCCATGCTAAATTAATTAATGCCATGGATTGTATATCACCCACTGCTCCATTTACACCTAAACTAAATTGTTTATTATCAGTAAATGAATGGTCAATATTATGACAACTAGCACATGAAATAGTACTATCGCTAGAAAGAATCGGGTCGTAAAACAACATCCTTCCTAACTCCAAACCTCGTTTAGTTAAAGGGTTATTTGCTGGTTGTACAAATGCAGGAAAAAATGGGGGGCTAACAAAATTAATTAAGGTATCTGGCGTAGCATCTACAATAGGAGTCTTAGGCTCATCGTCCTTGCATGAGGCTATAAATAAAATAAATAGAAAAAAGAAAATCGTTATGCTTACTAGTTTTTTCATAATTGTTGTATTGAAAATACACTTGATGCATTTTGTTTAAATAGCAATTGCTTTGCATCATCATCCATCATATAACCATAACCATCGTTTAGGTCTATTTTGTTTAATCCATCAAACCATTGTTCAACATTCATAACAATATTTATGTTTGCTTTCACTCCGTCATTAGCTGTAAAATCTATTGGAAATTCGGCCTTATATTGATTGTTGTTTTTTCCTAAATGAATGGCGTATCCACTTAGTACATTACTATTATTTAGATATACACCTTCCATCATTAAAAAATGATATCCCCCACCGAGCGGATCAGGCCATTCCATTGAATTTGCTTCTGAGGTATTGCCCAAACCCAAAAATTTATTTCGCGCACTATCTACACCAAATATAAAGCTTACTCTATTGTAGTGCCCTGCCGGAATATCTCCTAACGTGTATTCTTGGTATGCAGTGTTAGACTCAGCTGGATTTATTAGCTTAACCATATTTACATCGTATGCAGTATTATCGTCTTTATAAATAATGAGTTTAGAAACGTAATACTTTATTGATTTAATGTTCCAAGCATTTCCTTTGGAATTAGTATAGAGCAATGTGTTATCTGTTTGTACACTTATATTTTGAGATTTGTATAAATGCTTAAAATGAAAGTTGATAGATGGTTTATCCAACTTAGGAGTTTCATCCTCGCCACATGCAAAAAACAAAACCGTAAGAATTAACAATAGAAATCTGTATTTCATACCCAAAATTAAGCTAAAATCATACCAAAAACGATGATTTGGGTCATAATATTCCTATATTTGAAACTTTATTGGTAATTGGTAGTTGGTATTTAGTAGTTGGTATTTTTTATATAATAACCAATTACAAACTACCAACTACCAAATACGAGATACCAGATACCAAAATATGGCAAGAGAAAGAGCTCAGC
>CALRIM020000012.1:0-30173 GCA_943360385.1 Rhizobium sp. Q54
CAGAGTTTAACCATCCGCCAGATTTAGGCATAGAGTTTAACCACGATGGGAAAATAGCGAACAAGGTAAATGGTAAAGCTAATGAAATAGAGAAGCCTAACATTCCTAAGAATGGACCCATGTATTGGCCTTTATTTGCTGCATCTACAAGCAATGTTCCAATAAGTGGACCTGTACAAGAGAAGGATGCAATAGCTAATACTACTGCCATGAAAAATATTCCAAGTAATCCACCTTTGTCTGCTTTTGCATCTGCTTTAGTAGACCACGAACTTGGTAGGGTAATTTCGAATGCTCCAAAAAAGGAAGTTGCAAAAACTACCAGTACTAAGAAAAATACGAGGTTGAAAATAGCATCACTCGATAATTCATTCAAGGCACTAGCCCCTAATAATATGGTAATACCCAATCCTAATGCAACATAAATTACAACAATAGATAATCCATAAATTAATGCTTTACGAATTCCTACCGCACGAGATTTACTTTGTTTGGTAAAGAAACTTACCGTTAACGGAATCATTGGGAAAATACATGGCATTAATAAAGCCACAAACCCAAATAGAAATCCTTGAAAAAATATTCCCCACATCGAATTATCCGCTTCGGGCGATTTACCTAAATTAGAATTTGCTAAACTTTTTGTCGAATCAGATTTAGTAGAGTCTAGTGCGGGAGTATTACTTGCCACTGCATTACTATCACCAGCATCACCCACTATTTTCGATTCTTCTATTTTCGAATTTTCATCCCCTACAACTGCAGAAGCAACGCCCTTCACATCAAAGCCAATTTCAATTTCCTCTGGAGGTAAGCATTGCTTATCATCACACACCATAAATTCTAAAGTCCCTGTAACCTTAAAATCTTTTGGACTTGTTACTTTTATTTTTTGTTTAAAAGTTGCGTTGTCTTCAAAAAAAGCAACTTGCATTCCGAATAACTCTTCGTAATTAGAATGTGGTTTTGGCGTTTCTACGGTTTTGCCAACTAATGAATATTCTTTAGAAGGCTTGAATTTAATAGTAGTTGGAACGGGTCCGCCATCTCCTACAAATTGAGAATATAAGTGCCACTTCTTATCAATTTTTGCTTTTATTACTAAAGTTGCATTCTCTTTTCCATTATTCTCTACAGAATATGTCCATTTTATTGGGTTCTGAATTTGAGAATAGGCAGTGATGCTTATAAATGCAATGAGTAACGATAATATTATTTTTTTCATTTTAAGTTTTTTGAAAATTGATAAGGAAACCAAAAATATCAAATTATTTTAAAGGATAAACTCTATTTCTTTGGTATCGAAGCTTTTTCTATTGCCATTTACGAGAAGTACCAACCTGCCAGATGTTTCTATATCAATAATTTTACCCATTCTTTTTTCGCCATTAATAATGTAATAACTATCTAGTTGATAGCGATATAACCGAGACAGGTAGCTTTCTTTTAAGAAATCATATTTGCCTGCTTTTAGTTGTAAATAGTGTATTTCTAGGTGATGGAAGAGCTTTGGCAATAGTTCTGCAATTTCAAAATTCTGCCCTAGTATACTCTTTATTGAACAAGGATTTGGTGCATCACTTTTAAATTCAACTTGATTAACATTCAGTCCAATTCCAATAATACTGGTTTTTAAATGGTTATTCATCAGGGTGTTCTCAATTAAAATGCCTGCGATCTTATAATTACCAATGTAAATATCGTTTGGCCATTTAATGTGTGGATTGATCTCCAAAATGTCTTCTAAAAAGTCGGAAATCCCCAAACTAATGGCAATCGACAAATAAAATTGCATTTCGATCGTTAAAAACTCTGGTCGATATAACAAACTAAGGGTGATGTTTTTATGAGGACTGGCTTCCCAAAAAGAGCCTTGTTGTCCTCTACCTTGGCTTTGTTCATCTGCCAATATTACCGAACCTTCTTCTAATGGCTTGGAATTTGACAACATTTCGGAGAGAACGCTGTTAGTGGAAGTAACACGGTCTAAATGAACAAGATTTTTACCTGTGAATAATGCAGACATAGTTTTGTTTAACGTATAATTTTTAAATTTGTGTAAATTAATCGCTTTTAATGCTTAGAAACAAACAGCTTAGAGAAACAAGCAACCCAACCGAAGATTCAAAACGCATTGCCGAGGTCGTAGTACTAGGAATGCAAGAGAAAAAAGGAAAAGATATAGTTAGCCTAGATTTAAGAAATATCAGTAGTTCTGTCAGTGATTTTTTTGTCGTTTGTCACGCAGATTCATCTACACAGGTAAAAGCAATTGCCGATTCTGTGGAAGACGAAATGTTTAAGGCATTCGGGGAAGAGCCTTGGCATAAAGAAGGGTTTCAGAATTCGGAGTGGATTCTACTAGATTTTGTTAGTGTAGTGGTTCATATTTTCCGAACAGAAAAAAGAGATCACTATGGAGTGGAGGATTTATGGGGCGATGCCGAAGTTGTATCATATCAGTCGGCTTAATTTTTTTTTTAAAGGAATAAACAGAAAATGGAAGATAATAATAAAATGAATGTGGGTAATTCGAAAGATAAACCAAAGAGGACTTTACCCAAACCTCCTAAATTTAATTTTTATTGGATTTATGCAATCCTATTAGTTGGTATTATCGGGTTTAATATTTTATACTCAGGTAATTCGGCAAAGGAAATTACTTTTCAACGTTTCACAAACGATATGTTGTTAAGTCACGATGTAGAAAAGTTGATTGGATACCAACAAGGAAATATTTACATCATCGAAATTTATCTTCAAAAAGATAAACTTCAAAATGAAAAATACAAAGACATTAATACTAATCAGTTTTTAGCAGGTGCTGGTCCGCATTATTATTTTACGGAAGCAGCAACTTCTGTAAGCGATTTAAAGGAACAACTTCGTGAATTGCAAAAAGGATTTGCACCAAATGAACAAATAAACATCCAGTTTATAGAGCGTTCTAATTGGGGTAGAGATTTCTTGTTAACATGGATACTTCCTTTGGCTATTATGATTGCTGTTTGGGTTTTCATTATGAGAAAAATTTCTGGTGGTGGAAATGGTCCCGGTGGACAAATATTCAACATCGGAAAATCGAAAGCAACCTTGTTCGATAAGGAATCGCAAGTATCTATTACGTTTAATGATGTTGCAGGATTGGAGGAAGCAAAAACGGAAGTAATGGAAGTGGTAGACTTTCTGAAGAATCCGAAAAAATATACGGCGCTCGGCGGTAAAATTCCGAAAGGTGTTTTATTAGTGGGTTCACCAGGTACAGGTAAAACATTATTAGCGAAAGCAGTTGCAGGTGAAGCTCAAGTTCCATTCTTCTCTTTATCTGGTTCAGATTTCGTAGAGATGTTTGTAGGAGTTGGTGCATCGCGTGTAAGAGATTTGTTTAAGCAAGCAAAAGAAAAAGCACCATGTATTATTTTTATCGATGAGATTGATGCGGTAGGTAGAGCGAGAGGTAAAAACCAAATTATGGGTGGTAATGATGAGCGTGAAAATACATTGAACCAATTACTGGTAGAAATGGATGGTTTCGGTACAGACTCTGGTGTAATTATTATGGCGGCAACTAACCGCCCCGATGTATTAGACCCAGCATTACTTCGCCCAGGAAGATTTGATAGACAAATTGCAATAGATCGTCCAGATTTAAAAGGACGTGAACAAATATTTAAAGTACACATGAAGCCTCTAACATTAGCACCTGAAGTAGATGCTAAAAAATTGGCAGCACAAACACCAGGATTTGCTGGTGCCGAAATTGCTAACGTGTGTAACGAAGCTGCTCTTATTGCAGCTCGTAGGGATAAGAAATCTATCGACATGCAAGATTTTCAAGATGCAATTGATAGAGTAATTGGTGGACTTGAAAAGAAAAATAAAATTATTTCTCCTGAAGAAAAAAGAATTGTTGCATACCACGAATCGGGCCACGCTATTGCTGGTTGGTTCTTGGAACACGCAGATCCATTGGTAAAAGTATCTATTGTGCCTCGTGGAATTGCAGCATTAGGATATGCTCAATACTTACCGAAGGAACAATACTTATATACTACCGAACAACTGTTAGATAGTATTAAAATGACCTTAGGTGGTCGTGCGGCTGAGGATCTTGTGTTTGGTAAAATTTCTACAGGTGCACAAAACGACTTAGAGAGAATTACGAAGTTAGCGTATGCAATGGTTACCATGTATGGTATGAATAAAAACGTAGGGAATGTTTCATTTAATGATCCTCAAGGTGAGTTCGGTTATGGGAAACCCTATTCTGATAAAACTGCAGAGATGATCGATATTGAAGTGCGTAATTTAATTAACACCGTGTATGAAGAAACAAAAGCGATGTTAAATGAACACCGTGAAGGCTTAGAAAAAATTGCACAAGCTTTATTGCAAAAAGAAATTATTTTCCAATCGGATTTAGAAGAATTGTTAGGCAAGAGACCTTTTGATACAAGAACCACTTACGATGAGTTTGTGAATGGAGACAATGCGGAGGTAGAGAAGAAGGAGGACACAGAGGGCACAGAGAAGAAGGAGAATGCAGAGGAGAAGGATGTGGTAGTAGCAGAGCAGATTCCTGATATTCTGGATGAGGATACGAATAAGAATATATAATATTTATACTGAAAAGGACGCTTAAGCGTCCTTTTCTATTTATTTACTAAATTTGTGTTATGCGCGAAGCAACACCAAAAGAAAGAATGTTAAAATCAATCAGAAAAGCGCTGATTGAAAAAACAGAAAACCCTTATCCAAATTTACCAGATGCTGGACCTGTTTTTAAGCAGAGTGAAGAAATGTTGGAAATCCAATTTGCAGAAGAATTCTCTAAAATAAATGGGCAGTTTTATTTCTGCGAAAGTACAGGACAATGTATAGACGATTTAAAACAATTAATTGAAGAGCGGAAGTGGACAAATATATATTGCTGGGAGAAATCAATTTTAAATTGGTTACAAACAGGAGCAATGGCGTTAGAAACCAATGATGTGAATTTTGAAGAAGCGAATGTTGGCATTACAACCTGCGATGCTTTGGTAGCACGCACAGGAAGTATTATCATAACAAATGCATCGGAAGCAGGCAGACGCTTGTCTATATATCCACACATCCATATTGTAATTGCTTTTACTTCTCAATTAGTAAATGATATTGGAGATGCATTAACCATTGTGCAGGAAAAATACCCAACTAAAATGCCATCGATGATTAGTACTACTACTGGTCCGAGTAGAACCGCAGATATAGAAAAAACATTAGTACTTGGAGCACACGGGCCAAGAGAAATTTTTGTAATGTTAATAGATGATCAACAATAATTATGTCGGATACTAAATCAATATATTTTGCTTCCGATTTTCATTTAGGTGTACCCGATGAAAAGTCGTCTAAAGAACGAGAAATGGCAGTAGTGCGCTGGTTAGATTTTGTGAAAGCAGATGCCAAAGAAATTTATTTGGTGGGAGATATATTTGATTTTTGGTTTGAATATGCCAAGGTAATACCCAAAGGCTTTGTACGTTTACAAGGTAAGATTGCAGAAATATTAGATGCAGGAATTCCAGTTTATTTTTTTACTGGCAACCATGACATGTGGATGTTCGATTATTTTGAAAAGGAACTTGGTGTAAAAATTTATAGAGATAATATAGTAAGAGAAAACTTTGGAAAGCGTGTAATGATAGGCCATGGCGATGGGTTAGGCCCAGGTGATTACTCGTATAAATTTCTGAAAAAAGTTTTTGCTAGTAAAATATGCCAATGGTGCTTTGCAAGAATTCATCCTAATTTAGGATTATGGATTGCAGATAAATGGTCACGTAGTAGCCGAATTGCAAACGATAGTAAAGAACAATTTTTAGGTGAAGAAAAAGAATGGCTTGCCATTTATGCAAAGGAAGTTTTGCAGAAAGAACATTTCGATTATTTTATTTTCGGACACCGACACTTGCCTTTGGAAATAAAATTAAACGATAAGAGTACTTATGTAAATTTAGGCGAATGGGTGCATCATAGAACCTATGCACAATGGAATGATCAAGGAATAGCACTCAAGAAATTCGAATAAAAAATGAAATCAATTTATTTTACATTTTTCTATTTTCTATTTTCTTTTTACAATACATCCTTTGCACAAATTAAGATAGGTGGAAAAGACGTTGAGGATGTTAAACTTACTACCAAAGTAGCACAGGATGTAGTGAGCTTTAAAGTAGATAGATTTGGGAACGCCTATTACATCGACTCTAAAAATGTATTAAATAAATTTGAACCAAAAATTAACAGGTATACAAAATACGCTGACTTAAAAAGCGGAAGAATATCTTCTATAGATGTTACAAATCCGTTAAGAATAGTAGTGTTTTATGAAGATCAATCTATCGTTAAATTCTTAGATGTTAATTTAACGGAGATTAGTTCGTTTCAGATTAGAACAAATTATTCTGAAGGTTGGATTTCTTTAGTATCAAGTTCTAACAATAATGGATTATGGATGTATGATAATGTGAATAGGAAATTATTGAAACTAGGAGAACAATTGAATACGCAATTTTCTAGTGGAGATTTATTCTTGGTATTATCTAAGAAAATAAACCCTGTGCAATTAATTGAATATGCCGATGAATTATTTTTGATTGATACTACAAAAGGAACTTTTGTTTTTGATTTATTCGGTGGATATAAAAGAACAATTAGTATTTCTGATGAAGCATTAAACGCAAAAATAAATTCATACGAGAAAGTAATGAAATTGAAATATACCTTAAGTCCTAATAAGGAATTATTTTGCGAACACTCTGGTTTATAATCCATTCTAATTAAAGAAAACGTTTCATATTGGGAATTTCTGTACTTTTTAAGGAGGGTTGTTGAGGTTATAAATTATAATTGATCTGTGGTAGGTTATTCTCAAAAGCTTTATTTTATTAGCCTTTCAGCTTGAATAATACTTTGTTTTTTTACTGAGTGGCCAAAATAATTTGGCACAAAAATCTGTGGGCATACCTTTTGCAATGTTGATGTAAAAACTAAACGTTATGTACACTTATATCACATTAAAGCAATTAAGGGAGTTGCGCAACTTGACCCAAATTTACGTTGCATCTAAGATTGGTGTTACTCAATCTGCATATTCCAAAATAGAAAACTTCGATTGTCAAACATCCATCGAAAATTACGAGAAAATAGCTCTTGTATTAGATGTAGATGTTGATCAGATAATCAGCAACAGAATTCAAGCGCTTATCCATATTAAGAGCAGTTCACACAATGAAATTGTTTCTCAAGTAAATTTCCCCAGAGTAAGTGCCCTTATTAATAACATCAAAGAACAAGAGTTTAAGCTGAATAAGCTAATACATAGTTATGCTTTAAAGCAAGGTTGATTTTAAAAATATTGTTTGAAATTGTCTAATATTAAGTAAATTAGATGTGTGTAAGTGTTGGTATACAAACACTTGCCTTCAAATTTACAACTATGACAAACCGATTCAACCCTCTTCATAAAATTGGGATATTCCTAATTTTAGTGAGCTTAACTCAAAACATTTCTTTTGCACAAACGGCAAAGCCTTTTTCTAAAAAGAAAATATCTACACCAACAACCAGTGTAGAATTTAAAAATAAGAAGCCAGAATTTATTGATGCGAGTAATCTCTTTTACTCTTCTAATGAATTTAAGAGCATTCCATATTTTAATCCAATACAATCGAGTAATAAAATTCAAGGCATTGGAGATGTAGATGGAGTTGTTTATGGTGAACATAAATTACCGAAGTTTATTTTTGTTAAAAACGGAAGTAGTTCTTCAAATATTGAAGAAGCATTAAATAATTATATTTCACAACATCCTTATTATTTTTCAAGTAATTCCGAAATTTTTGAATGGAGAAAAAAGGAAATTATTTCTGATGATTTAGGGATGACTCATTTAAAAACCCAACAATATTATAAAGGAATACGGGTGTGGAATGCGGAGTTAATCGCGCATTTTAAGAGTAATATATTAGAATCTATAAACGGGAACATCATTCCTGTAAACCCTTTAAATGTTGATGTTTCAATAGATTATAACCTAGCAACAACTCTTGCCAATAATTATTTGGGAGTTTTAAAAATAGAAAATAGAAAATCGGAAATCGAAAAATTATTAGAGGAAAAATCGGAGTTAGTTATTTATCAAAATAAATTAGTGTACCATGTAACTACCTATAAAAATAATTACCAACGTTGGGAGGTTTTTATAGATGCAAATAATATGCAGGTCTTAAAATCTGAGAATACAACTTGTGCAGATGGTCCGGCCACAGCCACTGTCACGGATTTAAATAATACTTCGAGAACTATAAATACCTACTTGAAATCTGGTAATTATTATTTGTTAGATGCAAGTAGAACCATGTTTGCAGGTGGTGTCATTCCAAGTGAACCGAAGGGAGCCATTGTTACGTTCGATATGAAGAATACCCCTAATTCTCAAACGTTATATTACATTTCAACTACTAATAATACTTGGACGGATAAAACAGCAATATCAGCACATTTTAATGGTGGGCAAGCATATGAATATTTTAAAACAGCACATGCCAGAAATTCATTAGATGGAGCTGGTGGAAATATTTATTCAGTAATTAATGTTCCAGAGGAAAATGGGAGTAGCATGGAAAATGCTTATTGGAATGGCCAATTTATGTCGTACGGAAATGGAGGTACAAGTTTCAAGCCATTAGCTGGCGGGTTAGATGTGGCAGCACATGAAATGACACATGGTGTTGTAGAGAAAACTGCTAACCTAGAGTATAAATTTCAGTCGGGTGCAATTAACGAATCGATGGCAGATATTTTCGGAACAATGGTAGATCGAGATGATTGGAGAGTTGGTGAAGATGTTGTAAAGTTAAATGCGTTCCCATCTGGTGCTTTAAGAGATCTTGCTGATCCACATAATGGAGGTACTAATTTAAATAGCCCAGGATGGCAGCCTTCTCATATGAATGAGTACGTTCAGTTAGACGAGACCCAAGATCATGGAGGTGTACATATAAATAGTGGTATACCGAACAAAGCATATTATTTATACGCAACAGCTATAACAAAAGATAAAGCAGAAAAGGTTTATTATCGTGCATTAAATGTATACTTAACGCGCTCCTCTAATTTTGCCGATTTGCGTTTAGCAGTTGTAAAAGCAGCGGGCGATTTGTATGGAGTTAATTCCAATGAAGTAACACAAGCAGGACTTGCTTTTGATGGTGTTGGTATTGGAGGTTCGGGTGGAACAGGCGGAAATGTAGGAGTATTAACTATTAATCCTGGTACAGAATTTATGTTAGTGCACGATGCAACAGTTGGAGTAGATCCTAATTCAATATATATTGTAAGTAATCCAGCAAGCCCAAGTAATACAGATTATCATCCTATCGCAACATTAGATGCGATGAATAAACCAAGCGTTGTTGACAATGGCTCTGAAGCATTTTTTGTGGCAACAGATTTAAAACCATATTCTATAACTTTAAATAGTAGTAATCCAACGTTAAGTGCACAAAGTAATTTCCCCGATTGGAATAATATTGCAGTATCTAAAGACGGGAATAGAATTGCATTGATATCTAAGTTCATCGACACTGCCATTTTTGTATACGACTATAATAGTCAGCAATTAGCAAAATATCATTTGTATAATCCTTCTACAGTAAACGGACAAACATCTGATGGGCCTATGTATGCGAATGCATTGGAATGGGATTATACTGGGAATTATTTAATTTACGATGCTTATAATTTATTTAAAAGGTCTAATGGCGATACCTTAGATTTTGGGGATGTTGGAATTATAAAAGTTTGGGATAAAAGTTCCAATAATTTTGGAGATGGTACTATTACAAAAATATTTTCAGCATTGCCAGATGGGTTAAGTATTGGCAATCCATCCATTTCTAAAAACTCTCCAAATATAATTGCCTTTGATACGTATAATGAAAACGATAATTCATATAGTGTGATAGCAGTTAATATTGAAACAGGAGATATTGGTAGTGTATTTCAGAATAACACACTTGGATACCCTACTTATAACAAGTTAGATAATGGGATAGATTTTACTTATTACGAGCCAACTACACAAACAATAAATGTTGCAAAAATTGCGATGGGCACTAATAAAATAACACCATCTGGGCAAGCAGCCGGATTAATACAAGGAGCAATGTGGCCGGTGTTTTACGCCAATGGAAATAGAGTAATAAATGTGGGTGTTGATAATTCTAAATTAGAAAGCACAACGCTAAAAACTTTTCCAAATCCATTTTCTAAGGAACTTACTATTGAATTTAAATTAACATCAACTGCAAAAGTAAGTTGTAAAGTATTATCAGTGTTGGGTCAAATTGTTTCCGAAAGTGATGTGAAATATTTCGATAAAGGTGAGCATCAAATAAACATCAATACGAATAAAGTTGTGAGTGGAATTTATTTTATGGAGTTAAATGTAGACGGCGAAAGATTTATTCAGAAAATTGTCAAGTAGGAATAAATCGAAAATTGAAAATCGAAAAAAGCCCTTCCAAGATTCAATCGGAAGGGCTTTTTTATCAAGCGTAATTATAATTATCGAATTGCAATTCCAGTAAATGTACCGGTGATGCTAGTGATACTTGCACCAGAACCCGTAGTTGTAAAAGTACCCGTCATTTTACTGTTAGCATTTTCTGTAATAACAACAGACCCCGAAGCAGCAATGTAAAGGTCGCTACCAGTGATGTAAGAGAATGCATTAGAAGATCCAATGGTGTATGTTCCAACTGTACCAGCAGTTAAATTAATTTCAATGAATTTAGTAAAACCGCCTTTAAAGGCTTTGATGGTTTTATACTGAGTTACATAATAAGCAGAATCGGCAGTTATGCTTGCGCCAGTATTATCGACCCAAACAAATCCAGAAGTTGCGGCAGGAGTAACTGCAGTAGTTTCGTCTTTAGAACATGCGCCAAGCATAAAAATAGATGTTAATAACGAAGCGGTAAATAGTAGTTTTTTCATAATTTTTTTTCTTCAAAACTATTGTATAAACTTCATTGTTAAATCAGTGCTAGCGGGTATTTTATTGGATACTTCCCGCCTTTTGCGTAATTTTGCAAACTTTAAAAGTAGATTTTAAGAATATGAATGATATGTTGGAAAAGCTTTTAGCGATAAAAAACCGCTTTGAGGATGTAGAAAAGGAACTTTCTAGTCCAGAAGCGATGAGCGATATGAAGCGTTTTGCTCAACTTAATAAAGAATACAAGGATTTATCGAAGATTGTTGCTCAATACAATATTTACAGCAATGTAATGAGCAATATAGAATCGAATAAGGAGATATTGGCTACCGAGAAAGACGAAGAGTTCCGTGAAATGGCAAAAGGGGAGTTAGATGCCCTTATTTCTCAACGCGACCAGATGGAGGATGATATTAGATTGATGTTGATACCAGTAGACCCTGAAGATGCTAAAAATGCCATTGTAGAGATTAGAGCAGGAACGGGAGGCGACGAGGCAAGTATTTTTGCAGGCGATTTATTCAGAATGTACCAACGCTATTCGGAAACGAAGGGTTGGAAGGTAGATTTAGTGGATTACACCCCAGGTACAGCGGGCGGTTATAAGGAGATTGTATTAAATGTTTCGGGAGAAGATGTGTATGGAACATTGAAATACGAATCGGGTGTACATCGAGTTCAACGAGTACCAGCAACAGAAACGCAGGGTAGAATACATACCTCAGCTGCATCGGTAGTAGTATTGCCAGAGGCAGATGAGTTTGATATTGATGTAAAAACAAATGATATCCGTAAGGATTTGTTCTGTTCTTCGGGTCCAGGTGGACAATCTGTAAACACCACTTACTCAGCCGTAAGGTTAACGCATATACCTACGGGTATTGTGGCGCAGTGTCAAGATGAGAAATCGCAGCACAAAAACTACGAAAAAGCATTAGGGGTACTTCGCTCAAGAATTTACGAGATGGAGTATGCAAAGCATTTGGAAGAAGTTTCTAAGAAACGTAAGACAATGGTAGCAACTGGTGACCGTTCGGCAAAAATTAGAACCTACAATTTTCCACAAAGCAGATTAACGGAGCATCGCATCGGAATGACGTCATACAACCTACCGGGAGTAATGAATGGCGATATACAAGATATAATAGACGGCTTACAGTTCGCAGAGAATGCGGAAAGAATGAAAGAAGGCACTGTATAATAGTGAACTTATAATTAGCTTAGTTGCTCTAACAAAAATAAAAAGCTCCAATATGTTAAATATTGGAGCTTTTGTTTTTTTAATATGGTCGTAAATAACAAAGCCCCACATTTCTGTGAGGCTTTGCGGAATGGACGGGACTCGAACCCGCGACCTCCTGCGTGACAGGCAGGCATTCTAACCAGCTGAACTACCACTCCGTTTTCTTGGACTGCAAATATACAGGTTCAAAGCTTATTTTCAACAAAAAAATGAAAATTGTTCTAATGAGTTAATTAACAGACGCTTTTTATTTTTTTTAAGGAAGATTTATGAAAAAACCGCTAAATGTTCAGCTATTTAGATTGTCCCGACTTGTCGGGAAGGTCGCGGGTTCGAGTCCCGTCCATTCCGCAAAAGCCTTAGAGAAATCTAAGGCTTTTTGCATTTTATATCATTTCAAAAAATATTCAAGCTGGTTAGATAGTTCCGATGTAATCGGGAGGGTCCCGGATGTTTAATTCGACTACGCTCAATAGCTGTCCATTCTAAGTAAAAAAATCTAAGGTTTGGTTAGATTTCAATGAGGTAGCCTAAAGTAGTTTAATGCAATAATTTTCAGTGGGAACGTTTACTTTAACGATTCACGTTTCAAGTATTATACCTTTTTATTCTCTAGTGAATTTCTTGGTGATAATCATATTATCATTAATGAGTTTTAAGAAATACAAACCCTTAGCAAGATCAGAAATATTTATATAAAAGTTCTCTAGCTTTTTCATCTCTATTATTTCTCCTAAAGGACTTATAATACAGTAAGTTTCAAATGGAATTTCACTCAATATATTTATTTCAGATTTAGTAGGAACTGGGTATATAATTATTTTGTTTGATATTACTTTATTTTCAACTCCTGTAAGAAACATATTTAGAACTGAATCGAAATTAATTGGGATACCCCAGGTCTTGCTTCCTTTTTTATAATATACCATTTTCATATTAAAAAAATATTGGTCAGAAAATGTATAACTAAATTTACCTATTCCTGCTCCATATATGGTACTTGAACAATATTTGCCTCCACTTATACAAGAACAGAAATTTAAACCTTCCTTTACTATGCTGCCTAAAGAGGTATCATTTTTTAATTCATACCAATGTGTATTGTCTACATGTGGGTTCAAATTAATATATGGCTTTTCACTTAACGTTCCTCCTATATAATTTATTTGCTTTGAATTTATGCTATCTAAAATACGTGTATATAATCCACTATTACCAGATATCCCTTGTAATTTACGTTCGGAATAAGTGTAATTTAAACCCGATTTGGAGGTAATTATCCATTCAGAGTAGGTTTCCGTTTTCTCATAATGCTTGAATGCAGAAAATTCTTTTAAACTGAAAGTATGGAAAATATCTCCAACGTTGTAATTAAATATACTATCTGAAGTTAAATTTGTTATTCCATTGTTAGGATTTATAGACCCTGAATAGGTAAATACAGAGATGTGAGGTAAGTGGTAGAAATCTAGTGCTTTTATAATTCCTTTAAACTTAGAAATAATTATTTCTTGGTTGTTTATAGGGTGATTTAAATTAATCCCATTATTATCTTTAGCTTGAAAATTAATAAATAATGTAGAATCATTAGTTTTCTGTTTGTTGAATGAAGCTTGTATAAAATTTGCACCAAGATTCATTAATTTCCAGGTTCTTTGCACTGTGTCGGTATGTATAAAAATGGAATCGTTATTGTAATTAAAAAACACATAGGAGCCATCTGGTTTTTCAATAAAGTAATTGCCTAACCAGGAATTTAAAATCGCATAATTACACGGAGTATAATTTAAGAGTGAATCTTGGTTGTATTTATAATTATAAAACCATTTATCGGCACCATAGGTACTAACAGAATCGAAATCAGTTATATGGAATGATCCATTATCTTTCTTAAAAGTTTGTTGTTTGTCCTCGATGAATAATTTAAAATGCTGACTATTTGCGCTAGAAAAACTTAAGGTAGCGAATAAAATTAATAGCAAATATTTCATAAGAACCAAGTTACTATTATTTAATTTAATAGTTAATTGTATTTCATTATTTCATCGCTTCTCTTACTAAAATGGCTTTATTTTTCATGGTTTATATCGGATCCTGCAACAAATTACTGATAGTCTCTAAATTTTTGACTTATCATCTAGTAGTAGTTATAGTAAAGAGTAAGGGTTTACTGCGCTAGAGTTGTCTAATAGGGAAGCAACTTTCAAAATACTATGAAGCAATTATACATTCTCTTTACATTTATTTGTGTGACAACCTCAGCGCTAGCTGAGAAAATTATTGTACCCACAAAGTTTTCTACTATACAAGAAGCAATTGATTCGGCTGTGAATGGAGATACAGTATTGGTAATGCCTGGAATTTATTTCGAAAATTTAAAAATGAAAGGCAAGAGTATTGTACTTACAAGTATGTTTTATTTAAATATGGATAAGAGTTTTATCTCTACTACGGTAATTAATGGGAGTACGCCCGCTAACCCCGATTCTGCTAGTTGTATTATGATGACTGGGAAAGAAGATTCCACTACAGTTGTGCAGGGTTTTACACTCACTGGAGGTAAGGGTACAAAATGGAAAGACATTCATAACGGACTTACTTATAGAGAAGGTGGAGGTATTCTGATGGAATTTTGTTCAGCTGTAATTCAATATAATTATATTATCGATAACCAAGCAATTGATAAAAGTGGAAATATGTCGAGTGCTGGGGGTGGAGGAATTAGAAGTGGCGATGGTAATCCAACAATTATCAATAATATGTTTTCAAGAAATAAAGGAAGGTATGGAGCAGCAATCGTTTTTAATTATTCGAAAGGAAAAGTTAAGAACAACATCATAGTTGATAATTCTGGTGGAGAAGATTACGGAGGATCAGGAATTTGGGTTACTGGAGATAATAACATCAAACACTTGGTGCAAATAGAAAATAATACAATTGCTTACAACAGTTGTAAAGGAACGGGTAGTCAGGCGCAAGGTAAAGGAGCTGTGATGATTTTTGCAATTAAAGCGATAATGAAAAACAACATCATTTGGGGAAATGTTCAAAGTAGTGGTGTTTCAGTTAGAACATATCTTGGCGGTACAATAGATGCAAAATATAATAGCGTTTCAGAAGTATTAACTGGTGAAGGAAATATAACCGGTGATCCATTGTTCGACTCAATAGGTTATTTCTTAAAAAGCACATCTCCAACGATAGATGCTGGAGAGAATCTTGTTGACTATAGAGATCTTGCTGATCCTGCAGATACCACTTTGCCTTTAGCTCCCGCACAAGGTACTAGAAGAAATGATATGGGTGCTTATGGTGGCCCGAGACCTATGATTGCACTGACAGATTTAGTTTTAGGAAGGGGGAAAGAAGAAATGAAAAGTAGCGCTCAAGTAGTTTTTCCAAATCCAGTAGAAGGAATACTTCATTTTAAACTAAAGGGAAAGGAGAGTGTAAAATATTTAGAATTGTTATCCATAGATTCAAAAAAAACTACAAGTATTATGGCCAAAGAAATAATACAGAATGGAAATATAATTGATATTGACATACACTCTTATCCAGCTGGCGTTTATGTCTTGACTGTTTATACTTCTTCAGATAAGGTTTATACTGAAAAGGTGTTGTTCCTATAATTAAGAAGATTAATATTTAGTTAAGAGGCAATCTTAAGATTTTAAATTTATTGCTACTCGATACATTTGTATACCTATTTATTTGTTTCCCATCGAAATAGCTTTCGCCGAGTTGAGCCATTTTTAGCACATAATTACTGAGGTAGTTTTTTCTTTTTCGATATCGCTTAAATGGGATTAAAATGGGCATTTTAGAATTAGGTTCTGAATCCGTGTATTCCGCAAAAGCCTTATAGAAATCTATGGCTTTTTGCATGTTATAGCAATTCAAAAAATATTCAGATAGTCCCGATGTGATAAGGAAGGTTGCGGGTTCATATTTCGGCTACGCTCAATAACAGTCCAATCCAATTTTGAGAAATCTAAGGCTTTTTTGTTTTATATCAATTCTAAAAAGTTCATCTGGTCTCAATAGCTATCGCAATTAAATTCTAATTTTTTAAAGGTTAAATCCCAAATCCTAAATAACGAAATACGAAATACGATTGTTTTGTACCAACTACCAGTTACCAACTACCAGTTACCAGCTACTAGTTACCCTTTCAGCAAAAGCCCAATCCTTCTCCGTAACAACATCGCCAGCATCGTGCGTGCTTAAGTAAAGCTCAACGGTGTTGTAAGTATTTATAATAGTTGGATGATGATTTAAGGTTTCGGCTATTTCAGCAACCTTATTAATGAATGCCATGGCCTCCACAAAGTCCTTAAACTTAAATTTTGCGTAAAGCTTGTTGTCTATTTCTTTGAAATGTTCCATTGTTTAGTCGTTTGTCCTTATTTCAATACGAGCACATGAGCACACGATCCACGAGCATACGATTCACGAGTACACGATCAACGAGCACACGATCCACGAGCATACGATTCATGAGCACACGATCAACGAGCACACGATCCACGAGCACACGAACTAGGCGCCAAACTGCCTCAAGTGGTGATCAATGTGTTTGTACATTAAATTGTTCCATTCTTTAGCATTTAGTTTGCCAAGAGTTAGTTGGTGTTTACCATCGAAATACGATTCTCCTAGCTCGGCCATTTTGCGAACGTAATTACTTAGTCGTTTGCGTTCGTTTTCAAAATCGCGTTGATCTACAATTATAAATGCAGGTGCTGTAGGCATATTGGGCTTGTACGGAACTTCGTTCGTCATCGTGCCTTTGAAAAACGCTTTCATTATTAAACGCATCATTGCGTTGGGTGCTTGTGTGTTTTCTCCAAATGCTTGTTCGTACGAAACGCAGCAATGCGCTAGCATTTGCGATACATTCATTTTACCCCAACGTCGTTGGGTTATCGGACTTAGTTGATCTATTCTAGAAACAATTTTTTCTGCTTCAGTAGGGATGTAAATATTGGGGAATGCCATTGTTGTTTTAATCTTAATTTATATCTAAGGTAAAAAAATATTCCTGTTGAAATTGATTTATACTCACCGAAAAACGTCAAATATTGGTCAGTTTGTACGATGAACAATTTATAAAACAAAGTTCTATTGATATTTTATATGTCATTTTAGTAAAACTAAAAGTATTCTACTATCAGTAGATAAAATCTTATAAATGTGGAAATAGGACTTAAAAACTAGATTTATTTTAGCTAGATGAAAAATACCATCGGCGATAATATCAGAATGTTAAGAGTTTTGAAAGGCTTTAGTCAGGAGAATATGGCCAATGAACTTGACATTTCTGTTTCTGCTTATTCTAATATTGAGCGCGATGTTTCTGCCTTAACGGTTACTCGATTAATTCAGATTGCCGAAATTTTAGAAGTAAAACCAAGCACCATTTTGGAAATGGATGGAAAACAAATATTAGCCGATAGTGACAATAAAGATTACCAAAGTAAATCCATGGAAACAGAATTAGAAAAATTGAAAAAACAATTCGAATCCATAAGTGCTCAATTGAAACAATTAACAGCTAGCCCTAAAAAAACGAGCACTAAAACCAGAAAGCGTTAAGAAAGTAATTTCTGACGAAGTAAAAATTCCAACTGTTCGTTAGCCCTCAACAAACTCTGCAATAACTTTTTGTTTTCCTGGCGCAACGAAAAAATTTCATAAGCATTATTTATTACTACTCTCATTTGTTGTTCATCCCAAGGTTTTGTGATGTACTGAAAGATTTGCCCTTTATTTATCGCGTCTATTACAGCCTGAATGTCGGCATAACCAGTTAATAGCATCCTAATAGGCTCAGGATAGTCTTCAATAATACTGGCAAGAAAATCAACCCCAGTAATGCCAGGCATTCGTTGGTCGGTAATAATAATCTCAAATTTCTGATTTTTTAAGAGTTCTTTTGCCTCGTTTGCAGATATTGCAACTGTAACATCATACTCTCTTCGAAATGCCGCCTTAAAGGAATTTAAATTATTTTCCTCATCATCGACATATAGAATTTTTATTCGAGACTCAGCCATTATTTTTCTACTGGTTAATAGTTAAAACGTCTATATTTATTTAAAATAAACGATTATTTTTCATAAATATCGGATTTTATTTGGATATTTAATACTTATTTGAATTACAGAGCCAAAAATTAAACAACGCAAATGTTAAAATTTAAAGAAAGCAATTTGAGCAGTGCCTTCTTACCAGAGATTTTTAACATCAACAACAGTAGTGATTACCAGCATGTTCAGAAGTTAATAGATGAGCATGCAGATTTATTGGTTTTAGATGAAATACTGAGCCAACTGAGAGAACTAATTAAAATTAGAAATCCTCAGAGAAGCTTATCAGAAGAGGAATACTCCCAACAAATTGAAAAATTGTTGGACGGTAAATCATCGCATCACTATGGAAGTTGGGTTTATTATCCCTGGAGCAAGAAATTGGTTCACCTCTTGAATAAAGATGAATTCGTAGAGTTACGTACTAGTAGGAATTTATATAAAATCACCCCAGAAGAAAGAAACGTATTACTATCAAAAAAAATTGCAATTATTGGGTTGTCAGTGGGTCAAATGATCGCTCTTACATTGGTAATGGAAAGAACTTGCGACGAAATTCGGTTAGCGGATTTCGATGTGATAGAATTAAGTAATATGAATCGGATTCGCACTTCGGTAACTAATATTGGTGTTTCTAAAGCCGTTGTTGCTGCACGTGAAATTGCTGAACTCGATCCTTATATTACAATAAAAATATTCTTAGAAGGCATTACCGAAGGAAATATAGACGATTTCTTGTTGAAAGATGGGAAAATTGACTTGTTGGTGGAAGAATGCGACGGCTTAGATGTAAAAATTCTTAGTCGTGTGAAAGCAAGGGAATATGGTATTCCTGTAGTAATGGAAACCAACGACCGTGGGATGATCGATATTGAACGATTCGACTTAGAGCCTTCTAGAGCCTTACTTCACGGATTAATTCCAGAAAATATGGAAAACCTATCTGCGCTTAGGAATTTAACAAATCAAGAAAAAGTACCTTTGTTAGGCGCAATGGTTGGCATTGAGCATATTTCAGATAGAATGAGAATGTCGCTCGGAGAAATGGGAAAAACAATTTCAACTTGGCCTCAATTAGCATCATCCGTGGTGCTCGGCGGTGCCATGGTTACAGATGTTTGTAGGAGAATATTGCTAAATCAAATAACACTTTCAGGTAGGTATTATGTTGATTTCAATGAACTTATTAAATAGTTAAAGTAACAGCCAATGATTAAGATCAGAGCATTTAGGGCTGTCGACGACCAAGAGGCTTGCTTGAAATTTATTGAAGGCCATCGAAGGTTGTTGGAGATCCATTTTGGTGTTGCAAAAGTAACTTCTTCCAGTCAAGATTGGGTGAAGAGCGAGAGTACTATTGTTATAATTGTAGAAGACGAATCGGGGGAGAAAGTGTATGGAGGTGCAAGAGTGCAAATGGTTGATGGTAAAATTCAATTACCAATAGAACATGCATTAGGGCATTATGATTCAAAAATATTTGAATTTGTAAAGCCTGGTTGTGCTGAAATCTGTGGCATGTGGAATTCGATGGAAGTAGCTGGGATGGGAATTGGTAGCTTAATACTATGTAGAGTTTGCGTTTCCATTGTAAATCAATTGCCAATTGATAAAATTTATGTATTATGTGCCCCAGTGACTACCAGAATGGGTAAGCGTGTAGGCGCAGTGGTGGAGGAATCGCTTGGTGATAAAGGAATATTCTTTTACCCCAAAGATGATTTTGTTGCAACAGCAATGGCTATATTAGATGTTGATGTGTTGGAACATGCTGAAGAAAAAGAGCGGGAAAATATTTTTGAATTAAGAGAAAATCCCAATCAACTTAAAATTGAAAAAGGCCCCAAAGGAGAATTTGAAGTGTTGTATCAATTGGAAATACCTAAACTAAACTCTTTGTAATTTTATGAAGAAATTCATTATATTATTTTTATTTACATTATTAGTTCTTAAACAATCAGCAACAGCATCAGACACTATTCTGTTTAATAATGAAAATGCAATTATTTCTATCGGCAAAAGCATCCAATTATTAAGCGACCCAACCAATAAACTTAGGTTCGAAGATGTAAAAAAGTCAACAGAGTTTAAACAGTGCACCGAGGATGTGCCGAACTTGGGAATTACAGAAAGCTCGCATTGGATTAAATTTTCTATTCGTAATGAATTTGAAAACAGAAGAATTATTCTTCAACTTCAATACCCCATAATAGATGAAGTTGAATTATATAAACCAGATAGTGACAATACCTATCAAAAAATTATTTCGGGTGAATTAGTCGATTTTAGCGATCGGGAAATAGACAATCAGAATTACCTGTTTTATTTAGACATCCCTCAAGGCAAAACATTTACTTATTTTATGCGATTAAGAAGTGGCGAGCAAATTCAGCTTCCTCTTTTACTAGGTGCACAAAAACCAATTTTCGAAGACCTCATACAAAAAGATTTAGTATTCGGATTATACATAGGTATAATTTTAGTAATGGCAATATATAATTTGTTCGTTTACTTTACAGTGCGCGATAGAAGTTATATTTATTACGTTTCCTATATTGTTTGCGTTGGGTTAACTCAAGCCGTTTTGCAAGGCTACGGGTTTAAATACCTTTGGCCACACTCTACTTGGTTGGTTTTACAAAGTACATTTTTGGTCCCGGTGTTAAACGGCTGGACCGCCATCGCCTTCGTGAAACATTTTTTAAACACAAAAGAAAACTACAAAATTGGAGATCGAATATTAAACGTAATATTTTTCTTCTATACAGTATGTTTCTTCCTCAGTATTTTCAATAAGTTTTATTTCGCTCAAAACCTTGTTCAATTAACAGCAAGCGTTGGATCTTTACTCACCATTTTCATTGCATATAAAATAGGTAGACAAGGATATCGCCCAGCTTACTATTTCTTAGTGGCATGGACTATTTTCTTATTAAGTGTGGTGATATTTGTATTGAAAAATTTCAATATGCTTCCGTATAACGATATGACTTTTTATTCTTTACAAGTGGGGTCTGCACTAGAAGTTACGTTGCTATCATTTGCGCTGGCAGATAAAATTAATATCTATCGAAAAGAAAAAGAAGAATCGCAATTAGAAGCATTGAGAATTTCTCAGGAAAATGAAAAAATAATTCGCGAGCAAAATATAATGTTGGAAGTAAAAGTAGAAGAGCGTACTCACGAATTAAATCAATCTAACTTAGATTTGAATTTAGCATTAACAGATTTAAAAAATACACAGACGCAATTAGTTGATGCAGAAAAAATGGCTTCACTTGGTCAGTTAACTGCTGGTATTGCACATGAAATTAACAATCCTATAAATTTCGTTAGTTCTAATATTAAACCTCTTCGAAGAGACATTGAAGATATACAAGCATTAATTGCAAAGTATGAAGAGTTGGTAGATAAAAACCAGTTAGGTACTCAGTTCGCAGAGGTTACCAGTTTGAAGAAAGAACTTGATTATGATTATTTGAAACACGAAATAGATGTGTTGTTAAAGGGTATGGCAGATGGTGCAGGGAGAACGGTAGAAATTGTAAAAGGATTAAAAAGTTTTTCTCGTTTAGACGAGTCGGATTTAAAATATGCGAATGTAAACGAAGGTATTGATTCTACACTTATTATATTGAGTAGTACCTTTAGAGGTAAAATAAATATTGTAAAAGAACTTGGTGCGATTCCAGAAATTGAATGTTTTGCTGGAAAGTTAAATCAAGTGTTTATGAATATTATTAATAATGCTGCGCAAGCTGTTTTATCTGCGCATGGGAATGACGATACTGGTAAGGTTACTATTAAAACACAGCAAATAGGCGATACGGTTAGTATACATATTATAGATAATGGTATAGGTATGTCTGAAGATGTACGTAGTAAAATATTCGATCCGTTTTTTACAACAAAAAAAGCAGGAGAGGGTACAGGTTTGGGATTATCTATAGTTTACAGCATTATAGAATTGCACAAGGGGAATATTGAAGTAAAATCTAAATTGGGAGAAGGCACGGAGTTTATAATTACGTTACCTTTGAATCAGTAATATGACTAAAGATAAGATTCGAGTACTCTATATTGACGATGAGGTAAATAATTTACATGCCTTTAAAGCCTTATTTCGTAAGGATTACGAGATTTTCATTGCCGAGTCTGCAGAAGAAGGAACAAAGCTTTTAGCAGAAGAGCAGGTTAGTGTTATTATTTGTGATCAACGAATGCCTGGAATGACAGGCGTTGAATTTTTTGAGTCGATACTTGAAAAATATCCTCACCCGGTTCGTATTCTATTAACGGGTTATACAGATATACAAGCAGTTGTAGAAGCAATTAACAGAGGTCAGATTTATCGCTTTATTGATAAGCCTTGGGATCAACAAGTGCTGTCTGTTGCAATTCAAAATGCCTATGAAATTTATCATACCAAATTTTTATTGAGAGAACAAAATTTACAATTGCAAAAAGCGTATGATGAGCTTGATAAATTTGTGTATAGCGCATCTCATGATTTGAGAGCACCATTGGCATCCATTTTAGGTATAATTAAAGTGGCTAAAACAGATGATGTTTTGAAGATGCCTGAATATGTTGATATGATAGACCATACTGTAAACAGGATGGATGCATTTGTTCAAAACATTATTAAATATTACCGAAGTAATAGGGTGGATGTAGAAATTGCGCACATTAATTTTGGGCAGATTGTAAATGAGATTATTCACGACCTAGAATATCATTTAAAAGATTTAAGTATTCATTTTACAAAACAAATTTCTGAACCCGTTTTTATCCGTTCGGATGAAAGTAGAATTCGAATTATAATAAATAACATATTACTCAATGCGATTAAATTTCATCATGAAAGCAGCGAGGATAAAAAAATCACGATACGTGTGCTCACCAATTTAGAGAAATCTATTATAGAAATAGAAGATAATGGAATTGGAATTGAGTTAGATCAACAAGAAAAGATTTTCGATATGTTTTTCCGTGGGGTGCATAAAAATGCGGGCTCGGGTGTAGGTTTGTATGTAGCGAAAGAAGCGCTGAAAAAACTTAATGGCAACATCAACATAGAATCTACTCCCGGTAAAGGAAGTAAATTCATAGTCGAAATTCCTAATTTATTATAGTAATAGTCCAGCAATTGTTGCTGATAAATATGATGCAAGTGTACCGCAGATTAGTGCTTTAAAACCAAGCTTTGCTAAGTCTGCTCTTCTATTAGGAGCTAATTCTCCAATTCCCCCAACTTGTATTGCAATGGAACTAAAGTTTGCAAATCCACACAATGCAAAACTTACAATTACAATAGATTTATGTGATAATACTCCAGCTGCAATCATTGGAGATAAATTAGAATAGGCAACAAATTCGTTGATAACCAGCTTTGTTCCCATTAAGGCTCCAACTGCATGTGTATCCTGTGAAGGTACTCCCATTGCCCATGCAAAAACAGAAAAGATAGTTCCTAATATTTCTTTTAAACTTAAATCTTTAAGTGAAATGCCTACCATGGTTAAATCCATGCTGGTATTCCAATATAACCATCTTCCCATCCAACCTAAACCTGCATCTACCATGGCAATTAATGCAATAAATCCAAGAAGCATTGCAATTACATTTAATGAAATTCTCATCCCATCGCTTGCACCATGAGAAATGGCATCCATTAAATTAGCATGTACTTTCTTAATTTCTAATTTTACATTTCCTTTTGTTTCCGATTCTTCTGTTTCTGGATAAACAATTTTAGAGATAACTAGCGCACCTGGCGCAGCCATAATACTGGCAGCAATTAAATATTCCGCAGGTACACCCATAGAAATATACACCGCCATAACACCACCTGCAATACAAGCCATGCTACCTGCCATACTTGCTAATAGTTCAGACATCGTCATTCCGCTGATGTATGGCTTGATCATAATTTGAGCTTCTACTTGCCCAACAAAAGCACTGCCTACATTAGATAATGCTTCTGAACCACTAACTCCCATTAACCAATGCACTCCTCTTGCAAAAACTGCAACGATGCGTTGCATTAAGCCGATGTGGTATGCAATACTTACAAGTACCGATACAAAAATTATGGTAGGGATAATTTTAAAGAAAAATATAAAAGTGTTTCCTGGTCCAAATAATGGTGAGAGTAATTTCGAATTTACTAATGGCCCGAAAACAAAGTCAGCCCCTTTATTCGAAAAGTCTAAAATTTTGGTAATGAAATGTCCAATGTGCGAAAAGATTGTTTGCCCCAATGGAACTTTCAAAATAAACACTGCAAGTATTGCCTGTATTAATAACCCTACAAAAACCAATCTGTAATTTATTGCCTTTCTATTATTAGATAGGGCAAATGAAATACCAAGTATTAATGCAATGCCAATAAACCCAAAGTAACGATCCATAGTCTGAAAATTTTCTTAAAAATAGTATTATTTTAAATACCTCCTAATTAGTATGTCTAAATGGTGCTCTAAATGGCCTGCAATGATATATACCAAGGCTCTTGCACTTATTGAAAGTTCATTAGCTTTCCCGATTTTAGAAAGCTGATCATCTGTTAAAGAATTAATGAATATTAAATTGGCAGCTCTTAAATAATGAAACTCCATTAGTAATGTTTGCCAATCTCGTGAATTGAAATTTGCATTTCGTACGTATTCATTTTCATCAAAACCTGCTAAACTAGTTTGATCTCCTCTAGAGATTCGTAATAAGCGATAAGACATTACGCGTTCTGTATCAATACAATGTCCTATTAATTCTTTAATGGTCCATTTGCCTTCTTCGTATTTAAAAAGAGTTTTCGACTCCGGAATTACTCCGCATATTTCCGAAAAACGTTGCATTTGATTCGCTAGAAAGTCTACTACTTCTATTGTTTCAATCTTATCAATATACGTTTTGTAGAATGGCGCATATTCACTATCTAATGGTCTATCTATTGATTTCATATATGCTTAATATTTTGTGTTTACAAATACATTTAGTTTGCCAGTAGACTGAATTACTACTTGTATAAATTGTTCACTTAAGGTTATTGCTTGAGGTTTAATTTGTTCCACTTTCCCTTTGATTTTCATTCCTGGGATTTTTGCATTATTCAAAGCTTCATCAGCCGTCTTCTGAGCCTTCTCTAGTTGATCCTTCAATGGGAAATTTAAACGTTCTTCTATTTTCTTTCTCAGACTACTTTTTAAAATCCACTCTGCTGTTCCAACCAATGCATCTCTACTTTTTATATCAAACTCAAAATTCTGAATGCTTAATATTTGTGTGCTATCATTAAAAAATGGTGTACCTAAAGCGTAAATAACTCCTTTGAATTTTTTCTTGAAAATACCATTTTTTAAAATTGCATTTATATCTAATTTCATTCCAATCTTATCCCCATTATTAAAAAATGAAATATCATTAATGGTTACTAATTGCATACCATTATCAAAACTTAATTGTTTCCCTGCAAATTCTTTTTTTGCATGTTCTGTTGCAAATGCATAAGAAATGTTTGCATTAAAATAAAGGTTAAAGGTGCTATCTATTCTGGTTTGTTGTTGTAGTTTGGGTAAAGGTTTTAACTCTACAGGTTCTGGCTTATAGCCAGTAACTACAGCTATATCCGAGCGAAATCCTAAATTTACATCAAGTTTTATTCCATCACTTTTTATGTTAGATAAGGATACAAATTCGGGAATAATTTTTAAGTAGGTTTGATAGCGTTCACTTACTACAATAGGTGCTTGTAATTGATCCCAAAATTTTTGCGCCATTGGTTTTAGCTTAATGTTTCTGGTAATTTCATTATCAAGTTTTTTGTTAATATCTGAAATTTGATTGTTGACAACAGTTTCGATAATACTACCAATTGGTATTTTAATCGGACCAAGTTCTAAGTAGGGTTGTTCTCTCCACTGAAAACCAGCTTCCGATTTAGTTATAATATCCCAATCTTGGTTTAAGTTTATCCTCGTATTTACAACTACATCTAATCGGAAGGTTGCTTCTTTACTTTTATCAATTCCAAAATCTTGATCGAACAAACTGAAAAAATCTTTTTTAAGGCGACCTTTTACATATACTTCTAAAGGTGCTACGATCGTAATTTTATCTCCTTTAGCGGAGATTTTAAAATCGGCAATTTTTGTAACCTTTAGAATGAGGTTGTCATCATTATTGTTTTCAAATGAGTTGTCGTTGTATAATACTCCTTTAAACTGATTGTTTACGGCCTCCTGAAGGTCGTCTATTTGTAAGCTTATAGGTATGTTGATGGTAGATAAAGGCCTGTTTACTTGAGCAGCAGCCATTTTGGTTGGCATTCCTGGGTTCGCAGTTTTTACTTTACAGGAGTTTAAAAATGCAAATAGCAGCGTAGAGAAAAGCCATAAATAGGCTTTAATGAGAGTTTTATTCATATCCAAAGGTAACAAATTCTAAAAACCATAGAATTAAGAAAAATTTATTCGTAATTTTAATATTCTATTGAAAACGTTAATCGTATGAATATAAATTTACAATTTAAGAAATTGGCAATATTTACTTTTGCAATTGCCTCTAATCTACAAGTTTTCGCACAAGAAGTTGGCGTTTCACGTACTTCTGGTGTAGCAAATGTTAAAACGGAAATGAATTTCATGACCGTTGCAATGCTTGAGACTTATAACAAGCCAGCTCCTAAGCCAATTCAATTTATTGGTAATAAAAAGGCTCGCCCTGTTCCCGAAATGGATATTAATACTGAGGGGAAAGTAGTAAAAGTAGATCCTTTTAAAGAGGAGTTAAACGGCACGAAAACTTCTTCAGCAGGAGTTCCTTCGCCAGCCCCAATACTAAATTTTAATGGCTTAAATGATAATGGTGTATCCATCCCTCCAGATGTAAATGGAGCAGTAGGGCCAAATCATGTAATGACTACTTTGAATACTCAAGTAAGAATTTCTGATAGAGCTGGGACTGTAATTAGCACAGTTACCTTAAATAGTTTTTGGGCGCCACTTGGTGGGTTAACTTCTACTTATGATCCTAAGATACTATATGACCCAACTGCAAATCGTTGGATTTTTGTTTCGTCGGGAGAACCTCAATTAAACACATCGTGTACTTTATTAGCGGTTTCTAAAACAAGCGACCCAACTCAAGGTTGGAATTTGTATAAAACAGATGTTGATGCTACAAATCAGAAATGGGTAGATTATCCAAGTTTAGGTTTTAATGGAAAATGGATTGTAGTGCAAATGAATTTGTTTGCAATGGATGGATTTAATACAACTGCTCACCAAATATATGTTTGGGATAAGGCAGATGTTTACAATAATGGCACTGGGGTATTTACAAAATTCGAAATTACAAATGAAGCCACTGCGATCGCATGTCCTTCTATTCATTACGATAATTCGGTTTCTAAAATGTTTACCTTCCGTGTAGCTTCTGGTAATAGTTCAGGAAAAGGAACCTTAGGAATGCGTACAATATCTGGACCTACAAATGCACCAGTTTTATCAACAGAAACAGTTATTCAAACGGCTACTACATGGGGAACTTCTGGAGCAAGTAACACAAACTTTGCCCCTCAATTAGGGGTAACAAGTTTAATAGCTACTAATGACCACCGTATGAGACATGTGGTGGTTCGAAATGGAAAAATTTGGGCAGTGCATTCAGTGTTTTTACCTACCGCAAGCCCAACAAGAAGTGCTGTTCAATATTGGCAATTTGATACAACAGGAACTGTTTTGCAGCGCTCTAGAATAGATGATCCAACAGGAAAGAAATTTTATTCTTTCCCTAGTATAGCCATTAATAATAAGAATGATGTTTTATTAGGGTATGCAAGTTTTTCAAAAGACAAATATGCATCGGGTTCTTATTCATTCAGAAGAGATAACGATGCTATTAATACTTTTAGAGATGAGTATATTTTTAAATATGGGGAGAACACTTATTTCAAAGATTTTGGAGGTTCACGCAATCGTTGGGGTGATTATACGAATACAGTTATAGACCCAACAAACGATTCTACGTTTTGGACTGTACAAGAATATGCTGGTTCTACGGCTAACAACTGGGCAACTTGGTGGGCAAATGTAGATCCAGATGCTAAGGTGCCTGATTTTACAGCCGACAACAATTATGTTTGTCCGGGGGAAACTATAACTTTCACCAATACATCAAACTTCACAGGAGCAAATGTTCAATGGACTTTTGCAGGTGGTGTTCCAGCAACATCAACAGACGCTAGCCCTGTAGTTACTTTCCCTACTTCAGGTAAGTATAGAGTTACTTTAGTTATCGATGGAAAGACTCAACTTAGAGATGGATTTATAATTGTACTTACTTCGCCCATTAGAGCCATTAATAAAAATACAACTAAGCCTTGTATTGGGAATACAATTTCTTTAACTGCATCACAAGCATCTGCAACTTATTTGTGGAATAATGGTGCAACTTCTCGAACAATTTCTGTAACTGAATCTGGAATTTATTATTGTGATATTACAGCTCCAAATGGTTTATGTAGCAGACGAAGTGATTCGGTAAATTTAACATTTGTTCCATATCCAACGGTAACATTAGACTCTTTGAGTCCAATTAATCCTTCTGCTCATCCACGAACTTTAACGGGTGGTTTGCCATCTGGAGGTACATATTCTGGTACTGGAGTAGCTAATGGAATTTTCGATCCAGCAGTAGCAGGATTAGGGTTTCATAATATAACTTATTCTTATACCACACCAGAAGGTTGTGGAGGAACTGCAATTAAAACAATCGAAGTTACGAATGCAGTTGGTGTAAATGCAAGTAATAGAATCTCATCATTTAAAATTACTCCAAATCCTGCTAAAGGGAATATTCGATTAAGTATTTCAGGTAAAACTTCAGAGAATTTAAAAGTAAGTGTAATCGATCAATTAGGTAGAGTGGTTTGGACTAATATGTATGATGATAATAGTAAAACTATTGTTAAAGACATTGATTTAGGTTCATTACCTAAAGGAACATATTTTATTAAAGCAGATTTTGGGGATTCCTCAGAATTGAAAAAATTAATTTTAGAATAATAAAAAACAATATGAATTTAGTTATTAAAAGTATAGGAATGTTTTCTTGTGCAGTTGCATTAAACATAAGTGTAAATGCTCAAGATGCAAGTGTAATTAAGACAGTTGGAATAGCAGACAAAAAGGTTGAGTCGAATTTCATGACAACTGCTTTGTTATATTCAAATCAGAAACCAACGCCAAAACCAATTCAGTTTATCGGGAATAGAAAAGCAAGAACACTTCCAGAAATGGATTTGGATCCATCTATGGAAATAAGGAAAGATCCTTTTGTTAGTACAACTGCTACAAAAACTACTTCTTTATTGCCATCTATTGCACCTGTTCGAAACTTTAATGGATTAAATGATAATGGAACTTCTATACCACCAGATGTAAATGGAACAGTTGGTCCAAACCATACCATGGTAACACTAAATACTCAGGTAAGAATTCAGGATAAAAATGGAGTAACAATTAGTACTGTATCATTGAATTCTTTTTGGTCGCCAATTGGTGGATTAACGAGTACGTATGATCCTAAAATTTTATACGACCATGCTGCGAATCGTTGGATTTTTGTTTCATCTGGAGAGCCAGAGTCAGTTAATTCTTGTACTCTTTTAGCTGTTTCAAAAACGAGTGATCCAACACAAGGATGGAATATGTATAAGGTGGATGTTGACCCGACTAATCAACGCTGGGTAGACTTTCCAAGTGTAGGTTATAATGGTAAGTGGATTGTAGTG
>CALRIM020000013.1:0-28839 GCA_943360385.1 Rhizobium sp. Q54
CGTAAACTGTTAGAGTTTCCCGTCCTCTTTTTAGGTGCTACTCCACAAAACACTCCCGGCCTATATAGCCTAATGAATTATGCAGATTTGGTTCTTGGAACTTGGTACCCAATGGGTGGCATGAATGAAATTGTAAAAGCGCTGGAAAGCATTGCTATTACTAATGGTGTAGAGATACACACCAATGAAGAAGTGCTTAAAATTGCTTCTAAAAATTCTGTCGTAAGCGAAGTAATTACAAACAAGAATTCATATAAAGTTGATGGGGTAATTGCTGCTGCCGATTATGCACACGTAGATAATAATTTATTAAGTAAAGAAGATGCCAACTACGACGAAAAATATTGGGATACTAGAACCATGTCTCCATCTAGTTTACTCTTTTATGTTGGGGTAAATAAACGACTAAAAAATATACTACATCATAATTTATTTTTCGACGAGGATTTTGAATTACATGCAAAAGAAATTTACACCGAACCTCAATGGCCAAGTAAACCATTATTCTATGTTTGCTGTCCATCACTTCTTGATAGAAGTACAGCTCCTGATGGTTATGAAAATTTATTTTTCTTAATTCCACTTGCTCCCAATTTAAAGGATAGTGAATTAGAGCGCGAAAAGTATTTCGATATTATGTTAGATCGATTAGAGAAATACAGCGGGGAGAGCATCCGAAATAACATTATAGTAAAAAGGTCGTATGCCATGAATGATTTTGTTAAAGATTATCATTCCTACAAAGGCAATGCCTATGGATTGGCCAATACTTTACTCCAAACTGCATTTTTAAAACCCAAACTAAAGTCGCGAAACCTCAAAAATTTAGTCTATGCGGGTCAATTAACCGTTCCGGGACCAGGAGTACCCCCTGCGATCATTTCTGGCCAGCTAGCCGCCCAAGAACTGAACAAATTACTCTAAAAACCAACAAAACCTCTGCTAACCCTTTTATCACATTATGTATTTAGAAGTTCTAAAATAGATGTTTAAACACCATGTTTAACATATGTATCAAAAAAGTTAAACAAAATATTTGGAACTACGGGTTAATTAATTTAGATTTGTTCTACATAAAGGAAAAACACTATGACAAGGTCAGAATTCAATGAGATGGTTTTAAGACAAACTGCTCCGTTAAAAATGTACGCATTGCATTTTACTCACGATTCTGAGGATGCTGATGACTTAGTACAAGACACTCTATTAAAAGCTATTACTTACTATAATAAATTCGCTGAAGGAACTAATTTAAAGGGATGGTTATATACCATTATGAAAAACACCTTTATTAATAATTACAGAAGAATTACGAAGATTAATACTTTGGTAACAAAATCTGACGAAATAAGTTCAGCAAATTTATTTTATAGTTCCACTGTTAATAATGCAGAGGGAAAGTTCATCATGGACGATGTAAAAAGCGCATTGAACAATTTAGCTGATGATTATAAACTTCCATTTACGATGTATTTTGAAGGATATAAATACCACGAGATTGCTGATTATTTAACAATACCAATTGGTACAGTTAAAACAAGAATTCACGTTGCTAGAAAATTACTTAAAGGTCAACTTAAAGCATATGAACGAAATGCTAAAAATGTAAAAGTTGCGGAGGATTCGATTTTCGAAGACTAAAAAAATCAAAAAAAATCCCGTCTAGAAATAACAGACGGGATTTTTTGTTTGTAGTATATTCGTTTATTGAAGATATACTGTAGTATAAGATGTTGTAAGAATTAAATTACCACCATTACCATTTCCAATTTTCCCTCGGTAATCATACTGATTCGAATGTTCAACCCCACTCTTTACATAATCTTTCATGTATTTATTATTTAGTTTAAGGTCACCAAATTTTAAATGAGCATCGAAATCTAAATTTGCAGTTTCATCGAACTTCATATAAACTGTACTAAAATTTGCATTAACCTTAATGAGTTCTACCGAAGAAGATATGGTACCTAACTCAGCATTCCCACAATATTTAAGGCTTAAATCTGCACTCTTTCCAATATAATCTAAATCGAGGTTTGCAAATTCTACTTTCGCAATTAACACATTTACTTTACGCAAATCTAAATCGCCATATCGTTGTGTAATTCTTAAAGAATTTGCTTCGAGAATAGAAGTTTTACCAAATGAATTCAGAATTTCTGCTAATCCAACTTTATCAATAGTCAATTTAGAATATTTAGATTCTATAAAAATATTATCTACCTCATTAATATCTGCCGCGCCAAAACTTACTTCTATTCTTTTCTCTTCCTTCCCAATTAATTTTTCAGCTTTAATATTTCCATAATTTACCTTTATTTGCAGATGCCCGGTTAGAGAAGGTAAAAAAACATTTCCAAACTTATTCACTAGATTAAAGTTTAACCAAGCTGGCATATTAACACTATAATTAATTTGTAATGTTTGCTTGCCAGATCTAAAGGAACCAGAACGCAATAACGTTTTAAGATAAATAGATCCACCTGCTTTTGTTTCACTAATGTTAACAGATTCTAATAATTCTTGAGATTTGCTTTCGGAATTAGCGCTCGACAACACTGTTATTTCAATAGCAACCTCATTTTTATCCCAGGTATTTACGGTTACCTTTCCATATTCATTTTCTATGTTAAGTCTATCACTATTCGATACAGAATAGTTCTTGAGAATTTTTTTCTCGCGGTCGACATTTTGATTAGATGCAAATGTTTGCAAACTAATAAAGCAAAATGCGACTAGACTAAAGCGGAACAATTTCTTCAGTTTCATGTTTATTATTTTTTAATTGGTTAATTATATCTATTTGTTGATTTAAAACATTCACTTGCATTTGCAAATTTTCTATTACTGCCTGCAATACTATATCCTTTTTATTTTGATCTCCTAATTGAGGCAATAACAATTTATAGTTTTTTTGTAGCTCTATAAGTTGATGTTCGAAATCCTTTATTAGCTCAGGGTTTGTAGATCTATATTGATTCAATTCATTCCTTTTCAACTCTATGAGAGAACTAAATTGAACTTGCGCTTCTTGCACTTCCATTGGAATATTATTCGCAATATTTTGGCTGTCGCGATTAAATTTATGACTCGCAATTATCCACGTTAAGGAGATGAACAACATTATAGATGCTGCTGCCATGTAAGGCTTCCAAGAGAATTTGCTTTTCTGAGAATGTAACTTACTATTGATGTTATGCCATACTCTTTCTGAAGCAAAATCTTCATTAAACTCCTCTCTATTTTCTCTGATAAAATCTTCAATATTCTTCATACTCTGATTCCGAAATTGTTAATTATTAATTGTTAATTCTAAGCGAAGTTTCGCTTTCGCTCTTGCATATTGAGTTTTAGAAGTAGATTCAGAGATATTCAATATTTGTGCAATCTCCACATGATCGTATCCTTCTAATAGATATAAACTCAATACTACTCTATATCCGTCGGGTAAATTATTGATTCCATTTTTAATCCATAGAATCATTTCTTCATTCACATCTTTTATTTCAAAATCTAAATTATCATCAGCAATATTTTCAAAATTGCTATTATCAACTAATTCTAATTTTCGTTGCCTTAACAAACTAATGCTTCTATTAATGACAATTCGTTTGAGCCAAGCCCCAAAAGTTGAGTCTCCTCGATATTCATTTATTTTAACAAATACTTCCAAAAATGATTCTTGAAGTACATCTTCAGCTTCAGCATTATGCCCTAGGATTCTAAAGGCAGTGTTATACATATTTTTTGCATAACGCCTATAGATTTCCTCTTGGGCAATGGAGTCGCCAGACTTACATCGCTCAATTAAATAATCATGTATATCGAAAGATTGTCCCAAATTTTAAATAATACAGATGAATGACGTATGAGAAATTCAAGGGTTGCATGAACAACCAAAAAAACTATAAAGTATTTACTTCTCGTTCTAAAGATACTCCAAAACGGTTAATTACGCTCTGAATGATGAGTTCGGAGAAGTCGTATATTTCTTTTCCAGTTGCTCCGCCATGGTTTACAATAACAAGGGCTTGGTTCATCCAAGTTCCTACATTACCTATTTGCTTGCCTTTCCAGCCACATTGCTCTATAAGCCAACCCGCGGCTAACTTCACTTTTCCCTCAGAAACAGGATAGTTAACAATATTGGGAAATTGTTTACTTAGCAAATCGAATTGAACCTTTTCGATGATGGGATTTTTAAAAAAGGAACCAGAATTCCCGATAGTTGATGGGTCGGGTAATTTGCTCACCCTAATTTCAGAAACTACTTTTGAGACATCTACTATCGTTGGATTTAGAATATTTCTTTTCTTAAGTTCTTCTTCAATTGCTCCATAATGCAGTTTAAGTGTCGGATTTTTGGATAATTTAAACGTTACGGACACAATAATATACTGCCCCTTTAGTTCATTTTTAAATATGCTTTCGCGATACCCAAATTTACAATCTGCATTTGTAAATTTTTTTATTACACCTGTTGAAATCTCAAAAGCTTCTAAAGAAAAAATAGTGTCTTTTACTTCAACGCCATATGCACCAATATTTTGAATTGGTGATGCACCAACAGTTCCCGGTATTAAACTTAAATTCTCTAACCCTGCGAAACCCTTGTTAACATTATATTGAACGAATTCATTCCAAACTTCTGCAGCTCCTCCTTCAACATAAATATCACTTCCCTCTTCACATACGGTAATGCCTTTAATTCCTAATCTAATTACAATGCCATCGAAATCTTTGGTAAGTAATAAATTACTTCCTCCACCTAAAACAAATCTTTTATTCGACTTAAATTCTTCAGTAGAAATTAATGCCGACAAATCTTCTTTGGAAGTTACTTCCACAAAATACTTAGCCTTTACGTCTATGCGAAAGGTGTTATATAGGAGTAATGATTTATTTGATTCGATAAGCATATCTCGTATCTCGTATCTCGTATTTCGTATTTCGTATATCGTATTAATTAGCTAATTGGCACATTGGCTAATTGGCTAATTAAATATGGAGTGCTCTATTCCCTGTAGCAGCTAAACATGCTTCCTTAAACACCTCTGTATAGGTTGGATGAGCATGACTCATACGCGCAATGTCTTCGGCACTTGCACGGAACTCCATCGCAACTACTGCCTCAGCAATCATGTCGGCCACACGTGGACCAATCATGTGTACACCTAAAATTTCATCAGTAGTAGCATCAGCGAGCACCTTTACCAGTCCATCTGTATCCATACTTGCACGAGCTCTTCCACTTGCTAGAAAAGGAAAGTTTCCTGTTTTATATTTTACACCAGCTGCTTTCAATTCTTCTTCGGTCTTTCCAACAGCAGCAACTTCTGGCCAGGTGTATACTACTCCAGGTATTAAATTATAATTGATATGAGGTTTTTGTCCTGCGATAGTTTCTGCAACATAAATTCCTTCCTCCTCGGCTTTGTGTGCAAGCATTGCACCACGTACCACATCTCCAATTGCATATACTCCTTTTACACTTGTTTCCATGTGTTCATTTACAGAAATTTTACGAGTTCTCTCTTCCGTTGTCAACCCAATTTTGTCTAATCCCAATCCTTCTGTATAAGCCACACGTCCTACTGCCACCAAGCAATAATCACCTTTCACTACAACCTCTTCTCCTTTTGAGTTATCTGCCTTTATAGTAACTTCTTTTGAAGTCGTACTTACTTCTTTTACTTTATGGCTTAACAAAAATTCAAACCCTAATTTCTTTAATGATTTTTGTAATTCTTTTCCTAATGTTTTATCCATCGTTGGAATAATGGAATCCATAAATTCCACTACTGTAACCTTTGATCCTAGACGAGCATATACAGAGCCTAACTCTAACCCAATTACACCCCCGCCAATAAGAACTAAATGTTTCGGAATCTCTTTTAAATTCAATGCCTCTGTAGAAGTGATTACTCTTTTTTTATCTATGGTAATAAAAGGCAATGAACTTGGTTTAGAGCCTGTAGCGATAATTACATTTTTTGCTTCAATTATTGTTTCAGATTTCCCTTTCACAATAATTGTGTTTTTATCTTTAAATGAGCCAACACCTTCAAAAGTATCTATCTTATTTTTTTTCATTAAATAAGTAATACCATCTGTATTTTGCTTTACAACTTCATTTTTACGTGCAACTAATTGCTCAAGATTTACCTTTAAATTGCTCAATTCAATTCCATGAGTTTTAAAAGTATGTGCAGCATTATGATAATGTTCCGAGGAATCTAACATTGCTTTCGATGGAATACAACCAACATTTAAGCAAGTACCACCAAATGTGCTATATTTTTCTATAATTGCAGTTTTCATCCCTAATTGTGCTGAACGTATTGCAGCAACATAACCACCTGGACCAGAACCAATAACAACAACATCGTATTTCATAAAATATTTTTTAATGCCCAAAAGTAAGAAAGAAATTGCAGATAGCGAACTACTTATTCGCTTCGATTTCAATGGGCTTATGACAACAATCAACTTTCGTTTCTTGTTTTGCTTGTTTCATCATCGGACTTATATAGGGAATTCCTAAGTTCATGCCGCGAAGAATTAAAACAATACCAACCAAAATTGAAAAAACAGGAATAGCCTTTTTAATTTTATTTCTGAATTTTAGATTCACAAATGAACCCATCATAGTTAACGAAAACATGGCAGGGATTGTTCCTAATCCGAAGAAGAACATAAACAAACTCCCATCTATAGTATTCCCGGTTAACATGGCACCCGAAAGTGCTAAATAAACAAAACCACAGGGAAGTAATCCATTAATGAGTCCCAAGAACAAATAGGCCGATAAACTTTTCATCTGAAATGCTTTTGAAAATGCATTCTTTATCATCGGTATTTTCAGAACAGAAATTTGTTTGAATTTAGAAGGTACAATAAAAGGAAAAGCAACAATTAAAATAATTAGCACTCCTGTAATAATAGAAACTACTTGTTGAAACCCTCCTAGAAACAACCCTTTCCCTAATGTTCCAAATAGCAATCCAATAATAGCATAGGTAATTACTCTTCCTAAATTATAAAGTAAAGCACTAATAATTTTTAAATTATTTTTTCCTTCATGTTGAGGCAAGGCTAATGCAATTGGTCCACACATACCTATGCAGTGAAAAGAACCAAAGAAACCAAGTAGTAGTGCCGCAACCATATTCGTGTGCTAGTTTGCTCGTGTGCTAATAAATTGTTACTAGTTAATTACAATAACATTTTCTGCTTGGAAATCCTTCCCATCTACCGTCCAATTCACAATTACGCGATACATCCCTTTCGCAAATGTTGTTGTACTTATTGTTTGCACTCCATTCTGAGCTTTAATATCGAGTGTTCTATCAGATTTATTATCAGACGGCTTGTAAATAAATACCTTTCCTGTAATACTAGAAGATTTTTGTTCCTCTGGAAATTGAATTAAAACATCATTATTCCCAACGATGCATTTCAATTGTGTAGAAAGTGCTTTGGCGTTATTTAATTTATTGAGATCAGATTGATAGTTTAATTCTTTAGCGTAATAATCTGCACTCACCAAATCTACTTTTTGTCGAGCACTAACAATTACCATCGTTACAATAAGAGCTACGAAAGCTAAGTATACTATTGTTATTTTTTTACCCCAATTCATTCTATTAATTATAAATTGTAAATTATAAATTATAAATATATCAGCAGACTAGCATATCAGCATATTAGTTAACGGGAGCTAGAAAACTAGTTTTAACAGTTTCTAATACTTTACCATCCGATAATACTTCTACTTTAATTTTAGTACTTCGTTTATGTAAATCTGATGGTTTAATGTAAATAAACATACTACCTTGTGCTGCTCCTTCTTTTTTACTAATTACGCTATCTATCCCAATTACCTTAATGGTAGCAGGTATATCGTCTACTTTAAATTGAATGGATAAATCTTTATGAGTTTTATTATTTACTTTAAAGTTATACAAATTACTTATGGTTCCATCGGTGTTTTCTTGATACATAACACCAGGTGTTCTAAGAATAGTTGTCTCTGTATCTGCTCTGCTGATGAAAGCGAAACTTAATATTCCCAATAATAAAATAAGCACTGCTGAGTACCCTATAATTCTTGGTGTAATTTTCAACTTTACTCTTTCAGCAATACCTTTTTCAGACGCATAGGTAATTAATCCACGAGGTAAACCAACCTTATCCATTATATGATCGCATGCATCTATACATGCAGTACAGTTTACACATTCTAACTGAGTCCCATTTCTAATGTCTATACCTGTAGGGCAAACAGCCACACATTGATGACAATCTATACAATCGCCAATAGTACGCTCTTCTCCTTTATGTAATTTTCCGCGTTTTTCTCCACGCATATAATCATATGCAACCACAATAGAATTTTTATCGAGCAATACTCCTTGCAATCTTCCGTAAGGGCACGCTACAATACAAACTTGCTCTCTGAAAAAAGCAAACACTCCGTAAAATATTCCAGTAAATAATAAGAGTGAGGTTAAATCTCCTACATGTTGACTAATGGGTTCCGAGATAAGTTTGAACAATTCATCGGTGCTTATTAAGTAGGCTAAAAAAGTATTTGCAATTAAAAATGATATACAAAAAAAGATTACATGTTTAACAAACTTTCTCCAGAACTTATTAAAATTCATTGGGGCTTTATTTAAAGCACGTTGTTTGTTTGCATCTCCTTCAATAAGATATTCTATTTTCCGAAAAACCATTTCAAGGAAAACAGTTTGCGGACAAACCCAACCACAAAACAAACGCCCATAAACAACTGTAAATAAAATGATAAAAACCATGAATGTAATCATGGTTAAACCGAGGAGGGCAAAATCTTGTGGGCCAAAAAGCAATCCAAATATAATGAACTTTCGTTCTAGGATATTGAACATCATTAAGGGCTCGCCATTTAGACGCAAAAAAGGCATGCCAAAGAGCAGTATCAAACATGCGATGGCAACCACCACACGATATTGATGAAACCTGCCCTTTGGTTTCTGAGGGTACACCCAAACCCTCTTGCCTTCACTATCTATTGTTGCGACAGAGTCGCGGAAACTTTGATCTAACTCTTGGTAGATGTTATCTTCTTCTCTCATAATTATTTTGCAGATGCTACCACGGTAGAATCTGATGTACTTAACGCTTTTGTTGAATCAACACTTGCTGAGTCTGTGGCTGCTTCCTCTGTATATAAATTTCCTTGAGGAGCTTTTGCATTAGCAGGATTAGTCCCTTTAAGTGTTAAAATATAACTTGCTACTTGTTGCATTTCTGAAGGGTTCATTTGGTTTTGCCAAGAAATCATCCCTTTTTCTTGCACTCCGTATTTAATTGTTTTAAATACATTTTTTATTCCCCCACCATGAATCCAATATTCATCTGTTAAATTTGGACCAACTCCACCTTCTCCATTTTGTCCATGACAGGCAGCGCATTTGGTTACAAAAGCACCTTTACCTTTTGAAATTAAAGAAGCATCTGTTAACACCACTACACTATTTTCATCGATATTGGCAGCATTCTTTTTAAGCATTTCTGTTTTTTGTTGTTGTGCCTGAGCAATAGCATTTTCATACTCCGCTTTTTGATTTGGGCCGCCGCCGTATGTAAAGTATATTAAATAAACAACTGCAAAAACTATTGTAGCATAGAACATATATACCCACCAAGGTGGAAGACTATTATCCAATTCACGTATTCCATCGTAATCATGATCGGTAGCTACATCCGACTCGTGCTCAATCGGAATAGACTTCGTCATGCGTTTATAAATGGCAGACAAAGTCCATTTCGATTCTTTTGCATCTTTATAACCAAGAGCAATGAGCATCTTTTGTAGTATTGAAAAAAGGTATAGTATTACAAATAATTCTATCAAAACTACTACTGCTAATACAATAACTGTATTAGGCTCTAAAGCTCCAATAATTGCTTGTGTTTGAGTAGTAGAAGTTACAGTTGTTGCTGCAACAGGGTCTGTAGTTTGTGCATTCGACTGGTGACTTACGAACAAGAAAAGAATTAAAAATAGGCTTGCTACTTTACCGAACTTTTCTTTTACTTTATTATTAACAAGTCCTACTAATACAGAACCAATGGCTACAATTACTAAAAGTAATCCGAATATTGCAAATGCAAATACCCAAAACAAAGGACTACTCCAAAGTGATACTCCAGCTGGTGCGCTTGCTGTGGCAGCTGTAGTGGCAGTGGCAGCGTCTTGTGCATAACCACTGAAGATGATCATCATAAAAAACATCAACAATGCAATGCTTTTCGCAAAAGAATGACGCATCATATATATTAACTTATTCATGTTTGCTATAGTTAAGGTTTTCATCATTATTTTCTAAAGGCATATCGCTCATTTTTTGGATATAATTTTTATCTGACTTAATCACATAAACAATTAATGCGACAAAAAATAGAACAAATATAATCAGCGAAATCAGTGGGTAGATTTCTACGTTTACAATTTCGCTGAGATAGTTTATAAATTTCATATCTATAATTAATTAGTAACTGCTTCTTTATTAGCTTTTATATCTGTTCCTAATCTTTGCAAGTAAGCAATCATTGCAATTATTTCTTTGTTAGATACAGTTTTTATACCTGCTTCTGCTAAGTTTTTAACAACAGAATCTGCTTGATGCATTAAATCTCTATTTGCTATTTTATCATAACCAACAGGATACGGAACACCTAATGTTTGCATCGCTCTAATTTTTGCCGCTGTGGTACTTGTATCTAAATCATTATCTAACATCCAAGCATAACTAGGCATAATAGATCCTGGCGACATTGAACTAGGTTCTAACATATGGTTATAGTGCCAAGAATCTGGGTATTTGTTACCTACTCTATGTAAATCCGGACCAGTACGTTTAGACCCCCATTGGAATGGATGATCGTATACAAATTCTCCAGCCTTAGAATATTCCCCGTATCGTTCAGTTTCCGAACGGAATGGACGAACCATTTGTGAGTGACAGGTATAGCAACCTTCACGAACATATAAATCTCTTCCTTGAAGCTCTAATGGAGTATATGGTTTTACACTTGCAATAGTTGGAATATTACTTTTAACTAAGAATGTAGGAACCATTTCTATTATACCGCCAATTAGGATTACGACTAAACTTAAAATCATTAATTGTGTAGGGCGACGTTCAATCCAACGATGCCAGTGTTCACCTTTATGTACTGCATAATTTTTCTCTAATGCAGGTGCTTCAGCTGCTTCATTAGCAATTAATTTACCAGATGCTGCTGTTTTTAATAAGTTAAATGTCATTACAATTACACCTGTTAAATACAATGCACCACCGATGCTTCTCATCGCATACATTGGTAATATTTGTGTAACCGTTTCTAGGAAATTTGGATATTTTAAAAATCCATCAGCAGTGAATTCTTTCCACATTAAACTTTGAGTAATTCCTGCCCAATACAATGGAATTGCATAGAATAAGATACCTAACGTTCCAATCCAGAAATGGAAGTTTGCTAATTTCTTTGAATATAATTCTTTTCCAAATAAACGTGGGAATAACCAGTATAACATACCAAATGTTAAGAACCCATTCCATCCTAATGCTCCAACGTGCACATGCGCTACAATCCAATCTGTAAAGTGAGCAATTGCATTTACGTTTTTAAGCGATAACATTGGGCCTTCGAAAGTAGACATACCATAAGCGGTAATTGCTACTACAAAGAATTTCAAGATTACATCTTCACGAACTTTATCCCAAACACCTCTTAATGTTAACAATCCATTAATCATACCACCCCAAGATGGAGCGATTAGCATTACCGAAAACACAACACCTAAAGACTGTGCCCAATCTGGTAAAGAAGTATATAATAAATGGTGAGGTCCTGCCCAGATATATAAGAATATTAATGCCCAAAAGTGAACAATAGATAAACGGTAAGAATAAACCGGACGGTTAGCGGCTTTAGGAACAAAATAATACATCAATCCTAAATATGGTGTAGTTAAGAAGAATGCAACCGCGTTATGGCCATACCACCATTGAACTAATGCATCTTGTACACCTGCATACCATGAGTAACTTTTAAAGAAACTTATTGGCAACTCAAAAGAGTTCACTAAATGTAAAACAGCAACCGTAACAAATGTTGCAATATAAAACCAGATAGCTACGTATAAATGACGCTCTCTTCTCTTTAATATTGTTCCGAACATGTTCCAACCGAAAACTACCCAAATTAAGGTAATTGCGATATCAATTGGCCATTCTAACTCTGCATATTCCTTTCCAGTTGTTAACCCTAACGGCAAAGACACTGCTGCTGCTAAAATGATAATTTGCCATCCCCAGAAATTAATATTACTAAGTACATCACTAAACATTCTCGTTTTACACAAGCGCTGTAAAGAGTAGTACACCCCGGCGAAAATACCATTCCCAACGAAGGCGAAAATTACCGCGTTGGTGTGTAATGGACGAATACGACCGTAAGTAGTAAATGGAATTCCGAAATTGAGCTGAGGAAAAACTAGTTGGAGTGCAATGAGCAATCCAACAGTCATACCTATCAATCCGAATAAGATAGATGCGTATGCAAAGTTACGCACAATCTTGTTGTCATAATAGAACTTTTCTGTTTGCATAATTACTTATGTATTGGTTTAGTTTAATTTTTATTATTTATATCTTGATTTTGCATTTCTTGTTCTTTGTCATCGAAAAGCATACGTACGGAAGGTGTGTAATCATCATCATATTGTCCGTTTCGCACAGACCAAATGAAAGAGCCCAAGAACCCTAGGGCAACCAATAAACTGATACTTATTAGCAAAATCAATACACTCATAGTATACTTTCTTAACGATGTAAAAATACCTTGTCAGAGATGCAAAAAAGCTGATTTTTATCAAAATATTATATGATTTTTATCATATAATTTAAAATAATGGCATTATATATTTGTAGGTAATGCACCTATTGAAAATTGTAGTATGAGGAAAGATATTGAAAATATTGAAGATATCAAAGTATTAGTTGATTCGTTTTACGCAAAAGTGAACCAGGATGAACTATTATCTCCCATCTTTAATAAGATTGCTAAAGTTAATTGGGATGCACATCTACCAAGAATGTACCAGTTCTGGGAAGGGTTACTATTAGACAAGAGCGAATATCGCGGTCAACCTTTTGATAAGCACGCAGCACATAGCGAACATATACATGCACAACACTTTGATCGTTGGATAAAGCTCTTCGAAGAAACAATTAATGAACATTTTGAAGGCGAAAAAGCAACACTTGCCAAAACAAGGGCAAGTAGTATTGGGGCAATCTTTCAGTATAAACTAGACTTTATTAGAAATAACCCTCCAATAGAAAGATAGGCCACTTACACTTGGTTTAGAAGTTTTAACAATAATTCCCTTTGCTCAATAATATTACTTAGGATACTTCTTATTACTTCAATATTTAATTTATCAACGCCTTCATCTTCTTTAATTTTATTATCAACATAGATAAAAACTGGAATTTTATTAGCAATAATAAATTCGTGATCGACCTCCAGAATGCTTGCAATTAAATTGTAATTAGATTCTTTAGTTTTGGAAAATCCTGATTCTATTTTCGAATACGCTGGCTGAGAAATTCCAAGTCTATACGCTAGGTATACTTGACTATAACCTTTCAATTCTCTCAATTGTCTTATGGTAATTTCGGTAATCATTAAATTAGTTTAGAATAAAATTTGGCCTAAACTAATTAATAATTAAGTATGTTTTATCGTCAAGAATTCTATAGTCCCAACGCGACTATTTAATAGATAATGCACCAGACGGGCATTTAGAAACTGCAGAAATAATTTCATCAGAACTAGCATTGTTAATTTTTATCCATGGCGATTCCTTTGGTTGAAATACCGCAGATAAATTTTTAACACAATTTGCAGAATGTGCACATAATCCAGATTGCCATAATACAGTTATCTCTCCGTTGCTGTATTCTTTTGTGATGTTAGATTTGTCCATATATTTAGTTTTGAGTAACTAGTAGCTAGAATAAATTTAGCTAATTGGATATAAATTTCCAAACTGGATTACTGGACATGGGATTACTGGACATGGGACTTGGGACTATTGAACTGCTGGACACGTTGAACGTAATACGTATTACGAATTACGAATTACGAGTTACGAGTTACGAATTACGAGTTACAATAAAGGCTTCAAGCTCAGATAGTATTGCGTAGAGTCCAAAATTAGTTCGATTCACATAAATAAAATGTTTTACTCCTCTGGCCTGTTTAAATTCTGGCATCTTTGTTATTTGCTCACCAAAATTAGATAGGTCGAGCATAAATTGTTTATTAGAAAAATCGAACGATTCATTAATATAAGGCTGAGCAAACAATCTTATCATTTTAGAATACCATTCAAAATAAAAGTCGATTGTTTTTAAATCGTCCTTATCTTGTATCATTTCTAATTCTCTAAAACATTTAATCGCGTTTGTTTTATCATTTAATGTATCTCCCATTACTAACGAGAAGTATGGCGTATAAAAATCCATCGGTAATTTTTTTACACATCCAAAATCTAGCACCCCTAATTTTATTTCAGGAGTGATAATAAAATTTCCTGGATGAGGGTCGGCATGTACTTCTTTCAGGGTATGCATTTGAAAATGATAAAAATCCCAAAGTGCTTGCCCGATAATATTACGCTGTTCTTGTGAAGGGTTTGTAAGTAACCATTCTTTTAAGTGCTTTCCCTCCAACCAATCCATGGTGATAATACGTGGGCTTGATAATTCCGGGTAATACTCTGGAAATACTATATTTTTTAGCTCTTTACAAGCGTCGGCAAATTTTTGCGATTGTTGAACTTCTAAAATATAGTCCGTTTCTTCAATCATTTTTTGCTCCACTTCTTTCATATAAACATCCAATTCCTTTTCACTCATTCCAAGTAATCGAAATGCAAATGGCTTAACCAATTTTAAATCGGAACTAATACTTTCTGCTACTCCTGGATATTGAATTTTTACCGCTAATTCTTTTCCTTCTTTGGTGGCTTTGTGAACTTGCCCTATTGATGCTGCGTTGCTGGATTTAATATCAAATGTATCGTATATCTTATCGGGCGTTTTACCAAAGTATTTACTAAATGTTCTAACAATAAGTGGCCCAGACAATGGAGGTGCATTGTATTGGGATTTAGAAAACTGATCGACATAAGCCTTTGGCAAAATGCTTTTATCCATACTCAACATTTGAGCAACCTTCAACGCTGAACCTTTAAGTTCGCTTAAAGATTCATAGATATCCTCCGCATTGTCTTTATTTAACTGCTCTTTGGTGAGCTCAGAATCAAAGAGCTTTTTAGTATAATGCTTCAGGTAATTTCCACCAACCTTAATTCCTGTTTTTACAAATTTAGCTGATCGCTCAACCTTCCCTGTTGCAATACTATCTTGCTCTTTCATTTTATTTATTTTTTAAAGGCTACATTTCGCCACAAAAACTTTCCATACTCCACCATACTATCTAAAGGCGATTGTGCCATTAAATCAAATGTAATATTTACTCCTTTTTCTATTGCCTCATCTGTTTTTTCAAACTCTGTACTATTATCATCTATCCAGAAATGGATAATGAAAACTAATTGCACCCAAAGTGCATCTTTGTATTTTTCGCTTATAAATTTACGATCGATAATTTCTCCACCACTTATTCCTTCATGTATCACTTCGTTCGCAAAATCCTCGAACATTTTTTTAAAATCGGTTAAGTATGGAGGATTGTTAAATTGTAATTTCGAAGTGTTCTTAAAGCACCAAGTAACATAACTACGTTGGCTCTTTAAATGTTCTACTAAACCAAAATAAAATGCCAGTATTTTTTCTCTTGCGGAATATCCAGCATATACATCTTGAGTAGTTATGGTATCATACGTATGATTAAAAAATGCTCTCCATGCACTTGCATCTACAGAATCGAACGTGCTAAAATGTTTGTAGAAATCCTCTTCTGGAATCCCCAATTCCTTTGCAAAAACATATACCGTAGATGGGCGCTCCCCATGAGTTAAAACGTAGTCGATATACGCAGCTCTGATTTTTTCCTTTTGTTCTATATTTGGCATAACTTATTTTTTTAGACTACACAAATCTATCATTTTTTAGCATATGCAATACGGCCAATGGCTTCTGTTTTAAAATAAGCGTCAACCCCAATGCAGGTAATGGTACCTAGCTCTTCTATATGAACGAATCCATCCTCCTCTATCTTACATTCGCCTAAAATTATTTCCTGAATTTCACCAATTACTAAGCTCGTTCCATTCAAAGCTATTGGAACAATCTCGCGTAGTTTAAGCATATACTTCACGTTCGATTCTTTTACATAAGGCACATCTGTGAGCAAGGACTCTTGCTCTGTAAATCCACAAACATCAAACTCGGAGGTATGCTCATCATATTTTGCACTCGTTTGATGTGCTTCATTTACAATTCCCTCATGAATGTGATTTATGGAGTAATAAGAAGTTTCCCTGATATTTTTTAACGTTTGATGCTCATCTGTTTCTGGGCGAACAATAAAACCTATGTAAGAGGGGCTGGAGCCTATGTGTACGATAGAATTAAACGGGGCTAAATTACTAACCCCAAGTTTACTCCTGGTACCAATTAGGTTTACGCTTTTAAATCCTTCAATTGAATTTATAAAAGTAGCACGATACCTGCTACTCATATTATTTAAATCTGTTTTACTAATAAGCATAATTATATTACTTGATGATTGAAGGGCTGTAATACCATTTCCGAAACTACACCAGAGCTTGGTTGTTGACATAAGAACCAAATAGATTTCGCAGCTTCTTCGGCGATTATAAATTTATCTCTTTGTACTCGTAAATCGATGGTATCCCAAAACGCTGAATCTGTACCGCCTAAATAAATATTGGTAATTCGAATTTCGGTTCTTTTCAATTCCTCACGAATAGATTTCATCATTCCATCTAAACCATATTTAGAAGCTGCATAAGCAGCTGCGCCTGCCATTGGGGATTTGCCTAGTACACCAGGTAGGTTTATAATTAATCCAGTCTTTTTACTTTTCATTGGCTCTAAAAATGATTTCACTAAATAGAACGCACCAATCAAATTAACTTGTAAGGTTTTTATAAAGTCATCTGCACTTAACTGTTCCAAGGGTTTTATAATACCTATCCCAATTGCATTTATTAATATATCTATACTAGAAACATGTTCGTGAATTTCATTCGCTACGCTCTGTACATTCTCAAAATTGGTTACATCCAGCACAAAACATTGATTGCTTGGAACATCAAGTTCCATCCCCAATTGCTTTAATTTTAATTCATTCCTAGCAGCCAAAAATAAATTTGCTCCACTCGCCTTTAATAGCTTTGCAGTAGCTTTCCCTATTCCTCCAGTTGCACCAGCTATAAATACATTTTTATCTTTAAGCGTTTCCATTAAGACCCCAATTCTATATATGATAAAAATTCTTTGCGAGTATCCAAATCATTGAATCTGCCTGTATATTCTGACGTAACTGTACTGCTATTAACATCTCCAACACCCCTACTAGAAACACATAAATGATGAGCATCTATTACTACGGCTACATCTTCTGTATTTAGTACTTGTTTTAATTCGTTAGCAATTTGTTTTGTTAAACGCTCCTGTACCTGCGGGCGTTTTGCGTAGTATTCTACAATTCTATTTATTTTTGACAACCCAATTACTTGCCCACTCGAAATATATGCAACGTGTACTTTCCCAATAATTGGCACAAAATGATGCTCACAATTACTATATAAAGTAATATTCTTTTCTACTAACATCTGATTGTACTTGTATTTGTTTTCGAACATTGAAATTTTAGGTTTATTTTTAGGATTTAACCCACTAAAAATTTCCTTAACATACATTTTTGCCACTCTATTGGGAGTTCCATTTAAACTATCGTCGCTTAAGTCTAACCCCATAATATTCATAATTTCACGAAAGTGTTTTTCAATCATTTCAATTTTCAATTCGTCGTCTATTTCAAATGCATCTAATCTTAATGGAGTTTCAGCAGATGACGAAACATGTTCATCGCCCATAAAGTCTATTATTTCCGAAGAAGTAAATTTTGCACTATTGGTAGTTTTCGTATTTGACATATTTAAATTATATAATCCATCAACAAAGAAAAATCAATCTTGTTTACCTTTTTCAATATAAAAGTTAAACAAAATAATAAAAACATAAGCCAATACATATTGTTAAAACATTGTAAAACAATTCTCCAAAGGGATATTATGAGGAAATTGAAGGATGGGCGCTAAAATTGCAGTAGTTTGGTTTCGAAATGACTTAAGGTTACACGACCATCAACCATTAATGGAAGCTCTACACAAATTCGACAGTGTAATTCCAGTATATTGTATTGAATCCGATTGGTTAAAAGACACGAAATATGGGACTAAAAAAATGGGTGGATTTCGTGCTAAATTTTTATTAGAAAGCTTAACTGATCTAAAGAAAAATCTACAAAAAAAAGGTGCGGATATCATTATTAAAATTGGCAAAGCGGAAGATGAAATCCCTCAATTATGCTTACAATATAATGCTACTTCCGTTTATGCATTTAAAGAGGTGGCCTATGAAGAGATAAGAATTAGCGAATCCTTAGAAGTAAAACTATGGAAACATAAAATTCCATTAAATTTATTCTTAGGAAACACTCTCTACAACAAGGAAGATTTACCTTTTCCAATAAAAGATATCCCAGATGTATTTACGAACTTCAGGAAAAGAACAGAGCGCGATTCTGTTGTTCGAGAAGAAATTGAAACTCCACAAAAAATATCAATTCCTGAAAACGTTGAAAAAACTGTTGTTCCTACTCTCGAAGAATTAGGATTCGACTCTCTTCAATACAAAAATTCTAGTTCAACTATTATAGGCGGCGAATCCAATGCATTAAAGCGTTTGAATGAATACTTATGGGAAAAGGGGTTAATAAAAACCTATAAAGAAAGTCGAAATGGATTAATGGGATTTGATTACTCCAGCAAACTTTCTGCATGGTTAACTCATGGATGTATCTCACCAAGAAGAATATTTTGGGAAGTAAAAAAATATGAAAGGGAATGCATTGCAAACGACTCTACTTATTGGCTAATTTTTGAATTATTATGGAGAGATTACTTCCGATTTATGTTTAAAAAGCATGGTGCTAGCCTTTTTCAAGAAGAAGGAATTAAAAAAATGAAACATACAGACATTGCTAAAAACGAAGAGGAATTATTTGAACTCTGGAAAAACAGCAATACTGGAATACCTTTTATAGATGCCAATATGCTTGAGTTAAAACGAACAGGATATATGAGTAATAGAGGTAGGCAAAATGTAGCCAGCTTTTTAATTAATGATTTACATGTTACATGGACCAAAGGTGCTGCATGGTTTGAAGAGAATTTAATTGATTACAATCCTGCCTCTAATTGGGGGAATTGGGCTTATTTAGCAGGCGTAGGAAACGACCCAAGAGAAGCACGAAAATTTAATATTCTCAAACAAGCCAATGATTACGACCCACAAGGTGAATATGTAAAACAATGGCTACCCATTTTACAAAAAGTTCCTAAATGTTTTATTCATCAACCTTGGAAAATGACAGTAGAGGATCAAGAAAAATATGAGGTTAGTATTGGAAAAGACTACCCGAAACCATTAATAGATGTGAGATATGAGATGTGATTATTATTCGCTTATGTTTGCAGTTTTTAGCAACTCCTTTTGATCTAATATTTTTATTTTCTTGCCAGAAAACTCGACTAATTTACTTGATTTAAATTCGGATAATAATCTAATAGCAGTTTCTGTTGCGGTACCCACCAATGTTGCAATGTCTTCTCTGGAAAGGCTTACACTAAGGGTTACTCCATCTTCTTCTACTCCATACACTTCTTTAAGAAATAAAAGCGCTTCGGCCATGCGTTCGCGAACTGATTTTTGTGCAAGATGTAAAATCGCATTTTCTGCTTGACGTAAGTTTTTAGAAAGTAACTGTATTATTTGCATCGAAAGCTCTTTGTTCGTTTCGATTAGTTGTAAGAATACGTTTTTAGGAATAAAGCAAATAGAAGTATCATCTAATGCCGTTGCACTACAATTATAAGCCTCTCCACTAAGTAATGAACGATACCCCACTACATCTCCATCTTTTGCCAATCGAACTATTTGTTCACGACCTTCATTACCCATTTGATGAATTTTCAATTTACCATGATTAACACAAAAAATTCCATGGGGGTATGAACCTTCAGTAAATAATTGTTGCCCCTTATGTACAGATTGACACCACTTATTCTCATTTACAAGTTGTAAATCTTCTTTTGTTAAGTGGCAAAACACAGATTTAAAGCGTGTATTACAATGCTCACAATCAGTATGTTGATCTTCCTTTTTCGACATTAGGTGTATTTGATATCTCTAAAGTTATGAAAAAATATTTAATTCCTATTCAACATTTATTAATAATTCGTTTTGGATAAACTCCTCCTGTGATTTACGATCTAATAGTGGGTTTATGATAGCGTCTACGGCTACCCCTCTTCCATAATTAGGAACTCCAGGGAAATAATTAATATAAAATAAAGGCAAACGAATATTTATTTTTGAGTTTGGAAGAATAACCTCTGGGAATGATCTCCCATTATTACCTGTAAAAGTACCTCCAGATTCCATCCCAATAATTTCAGCTTGATAATAATACTTTAAATAAGCGGCAACTAAACTTGCAGATGAAACTGTTAACCCATCTGTAATCACCAAAACATGTGGTTTGTATTTAGATAAGTTTTTGGTTTTATAAGAATATCTATAGTACTTCAATCCATTATCACCAGTCCATCTTTGTCCATTTGGAAAAACATCATATAATAGTTTACCCAATATCCATTGAGCTTTTCCTTTGGTAGACAAATAGGGTGCGAGGTTTGCTTTTCTACGCTCAGTATACATGTAAATATCTTTATCAATAATACTAGTTAACAAATAAAATGCGTGGTTAATATTCCCTCCAGTATTTCCTCTTAAATCTATTACCAATTGTTTAACAGAGTCGCGCTGCATCCCATCGAACATGCTTTTATAAAAATTTGCATTTACTCTATTAAATGATTTTATTCTAAGTATTCGTGTGTTGGGGATGTTTTTCAATTTTAAAAACTTAGCACCAGTCATTGTATCAATAGTGCTTGAGCCATCCCAATCATAGTCCTTATATTTTGAAGAATACTTTTTTTGACGTTCAACAATTACCTCTTTGGGGCCCTTTGGTGTTTCAATAACAAGGGGACATGCATCAGGAGTTTTATATAAGACGTTGAAAAAAACGTTGAAATTTTGAGCGATTATTGCTTCGGCAAAATTCTGACTATATCCGTCGCCTGTTTTTAACATCAACATTCTATCTACAATTTCTATTGCTGGTACTTTATTGATGCTTAAAATTCTATATAAATTTGTATCCGAAGAAAATTCTTTAATCCCACGTGCATATAATTTGTTCTTATAAATTATAAATGGAAAGTTAAAAACCAAGTTCGATTTTGCTTTCATCGAATTGCTGGCAGAAGTATGTGAGCAACGTGCGGTAGAAACTAACGTATTAACCATTTCACCGAGTTCCTCCTTGTTTAGCGAATCCGAAATCCGAGCATCTAAAAATTTATAGATGATGTTGAATTCATCTTCCTTTGTATATCTATACAAAGATGGATGCCCAACTTTTAATACATCGTAACAAAATTTAAAATCAGCCTTAGCCTGTTCTTTAGATAATCTTTGCGCGGAAGCATTAAAAAAAAATAATGCTAAAGCAAAAATCGAAAAAAATATTCTCTTCATTAACGCTAAAAATAAATTATACACCAAGTAATAAACGTTGTGGATCTTCAAGGTATTGTTTCACTTTCACTAGAAATCCTACAGATTCTCTACCATCAATAATTCGATGATCATAAGAAAGTGCCACATACATCATTGGGCGAATCACTACCTGACCATTAATGGCTACTGGCCTTTCCACAATGTTATGCATTCCAAGAATTGCAGATTGAGGTGCATTTATAATTGGAGTAGACATCATTGAACCAAATACACCACCATTTGTAATGGTGAATGTTCCACCTGTCATTTCTTCAATTGTTAATTTATTATCTCTTGCTTTTAATGCCAAATCAGCCACTGCTTTTTCAATTCCTGCTAAGCTCAACGATTCAGCATTTCTAATTACAGGTACTACTAATCCTTTAGGTGCAGAAACTGCAATAGAAATATCAGCAAAGTCGCTATACAAAATTTCTTCACCATTTATTTGTGCGTTTACCGCTGGGAATTCTTTCAATGCTTCGCAAACTGCTTTTGTGAAGAAAGACATAAACCCTAGTCCAACACCATATTTTTCTTTAAATTTATCTTTATATTTTGCACGTATGTCCATTATTGGCTGCATATCTACTTCATTAAATGTAGTAAGCATAGCCGTTTCATTTTTAACAGTTACCAATCTTTTTGCAACCGTTTTTCGCAACGACGACATTTTCTCTTTACGCACATTTCTTGCGCCTGGTATTGCTGCAGGAATACTAGCAAGAGGTGTACTTGTAGCCTTAGGGGTTGGTGCACTTACTTTAGCAGATTCCGCATCTTCTTTTGTTATTCTTCCGTCTTTACCTGTACCCTTTACTTGTGAAGCATCTATATTTTTTTCTGCCAAAATCTTTGCAGCTGCTGGAGAAGGATGTCCATTTGCATAGTTCTCTTTAGAACTTGTTGGAGTAACTACTTCCTCTACATCAACTGTAGATGTTTTTGCAGCTTTTGAAATAGGTTTTGCTGTAGTATCAATACTACATACTGTAGTACCAATAGAAATTGTTTCCCCTTCTGGAATTACAATTTTTAATACACCGGCTTGCTCTGCTGTTAATTCGAATGTTGCTTTATCTGATTCTAGCTCAGCAATTATTTCATCCATTTCTACATAATCTCCGTCTGATTTTATCCAACGAGAAAGTGTAACTTCTGAAATCGATTCTCCAACAGGAGGTATTTTTATTTCTAATGCCATTTCAATAATTGTAAATTATAAATTGTAAATTCTAAATTCTAAATTAAACGAGCACACGAGCATATGAGCAAACGAGCACACTAATTAACGTCATTGGTAAACGCTTTATAAAGTATATAATCTTGTTGAGTTAAATGTTGTTTATTATATCCAGTAGCTGTACTACTACTTTCTTTACGAGATATAACTTCAATATTTTCTTTTCTCATTTTCCTAACTAAGTAAGGCCATACCCCCATATTTGCATTCTCTTCTTGAACCCAAAAAATCTCAGTTGCCTTAGCATATTTTTTCTTCAATGCTTCTAATTGTTCTACGGGTAATGGGAATATTTGTTCTAATCTCACAATAGCAACATCCTTTTCTCTTCCGTCTTTTACCCTACGATCAATTAAATCATAATATATTTTTCCGCTACAAAGAAGTACACGTTTTACATCTTTTGCCTTCACCGTAGTGTCATCTATTATTTCTTGGAAATTACCTTCTGTAAAATCTTTAATATTACTTACGCAAGCTGGATGACGAAGTAAACTCTTAGGAGTGAATACCACCAAAGGTTTACGGAAAGGGCGAATCATTTGTCTTCGCATTAAATGAAAGAAGTTTGCAGGAGTACTACACATTGCAACCTGAATATTATCATTCGCACAAGCTTCTAAAAATCGTTCAATTCTTGCGGATGAATGTTCTGGCCCTTGCCCCTCATATCCATGAGGTAATAACATTACCAAACCATTAGATCTTCTCCATTTAAATTCTGCACTGGTTACAAATTGGTCAACAATTATTTGAGCACCATTAAAGAAATCTCCAAATTGAGCTTCCCAAATAGTTAACGTATTTGGAGATGCCATTGCGTAACCATATTCAAAACCCAATACACCATACTCAGATAAATGAGAATTATAAATGTAAAAAGGTGCTTGTTTATCTTTTATATTTTGAAGAGGGATGTATTCTTCTTCAGAGTCTTCTATTTTTACAACGGCATGTCTGTGAGAAAAAGTACCTCTTTCTACATCCTGCCCACTTAACCTCACATCATATCCTTCATCTAACAATGTACCGTATGACATTAATTCTGCCATCGCCCAATCGAATGATTTTGTTTCATTCACCATTTTCGAACGGTCTGCAAACAAACGTTCTATTTTGGTGAGAAACTTTTTATCTTTTGGTAGTGTGGTAATTTTATTCGCTATTTCTAAAAATTTCTTCTCAGCAACCTTTGTGTTAAAAGTTGTATTAAAATCTTGTGGTGTAGAAAATCTAAAGTTTTTCCAAGAGCCTTGAAACAATGGCTCAACCATGGTAGTGGTTTCTTGTTTTGCTTCGTTTAAACGTTCTTGTAAATGCTGACGGAATTCTCTATCCATTTCTTTTGCCAACTCCGCATCTATAGAACCTTGCTCTGCAAGTTTATTCTGATAAATTTCTCTTGGGTTAGGGTGCTTCTCTATCGCTTTATAAAGTAATGGTTGTGTGAATCGAGGTTCATCAGATTCGTTATGTCCATATCTTCTATAACATAAAATATCAATGAATACATCTGTATGATACATCTGACGATATTCCACTGCCATTTGTACTGCATGAACTAATGCTTCTACATCATCGCCATTCACATGAAATACTGGCGATAGTGTTGTTTTTGCTACGTCGGTACAGTAAGTACTAGAACGAGCATCTTTATAATTTGTAGTAAAACCGATTTGATTATTAATTACTAAGTGAATAGTTCCACCCGTTTTATAACCATCTAATTTCGACAGTTGAATTACTTCGTAAACAATGCCTTGCCCTGCAATTGATGCATCACCATGAATTAAAATTGGAGCGATGCTACCTAAATTATCTTCATATTTATGATCTATTTTTGCGCGAACCATTCCTTCTACCACAGGATCTACTGCTTCTAAATGCGAAGGGTTTGGCGACAAACTTAAATGTACATCGTTACCTTTCGAAGTTTTTATATCCGTTGAATATCCTAAATGATATTTCACATCTCCACCAAATGGATCATCGGGGTTAAATTTACCTTCAAACTCCTTGAATATTTCCTTATACGTTTTATTCATTATGTTGGCTAACACATTAAGTCTTCCTCGATGTGCCATACCAATAACAAATTCCTTAATACCTAATTCTGCTCCTTTTTCTATCACCGCATCCATTGCAGGTATTAACGTTTCCGCGCCTTCTAGAGAAAATCTTTTCTGACCCAAGAACTTTGTTCCTAGGAAATTTTCGAAAATTACTGCCTGATTTAATTTACTTAAAATTTGTTTTTTCTGTTCAAAATTAAAGTTCGGGGTATTCCTTGTTTTCTCTAATCGATCTAAAAACCATTTAATTCGTTCAGGGTGACGAATAAACATAAACTCGACCCCAATAGATTGGCAATACGTATCTTCTAATAGTTGAATAATATCCTTAAGCTTAGCGGGGCCGATACCAACTTCAACTCCCGCATTAAATACTGTTTCAAGGTCTTCATCAGATAATCCCCATTGCGAAATTTCTTTCCCAGGGAAATATTTTCTTCGCTCACGAACAGGGTTTGTTTTAGTGAAAAGATGGCCTCTATTTCTGTATCCATTAATTAGGTTTAACACCCCAATTTCTTTCAAGAAATGTTCTGGCGTTTCCATGGTTACCGATGCAGCATCTCCACTTCTACCTAATTCAAAACCTTCGAAAAACTTTTGCCAACCAAAATCCACAGAATCAGGATCTTGCTTGTAAGATTCATATAACGACTCTACATAAACTGAAGAGTTAGAATTTAAATAAGTTAATTTATTCATGATAATTAAAAAACACTGCAAAATTACATTAATTATAGACCTTTTAAAGGTTTTTTTTGAAGTATTTGCTAAATAAGTATAGAGAACTTAAGTGTGGAGAAGGTTGAATATTAGGCCAATTCGAAATTCAACTCATTTAAAAACGACAATAAATCTGGAACACCCCTTAGTATACTAATGTTATCAGAAGAATCAACATCGTTTTCTTGGATTTTACCTCCAGCTAATAATACGCGATTTTCAGGAAATTGTTGCTTAAATAATTGAAGGATAGCATGAACATCTTCCTCCGTCATTGAATTTGTTAAAATTGAAAATATAAAATCAGGTTGATAGGCCTTTAACACATCTTTTACATAGGTTACAGATAAACTTTGTCCGAGGTAAAGTACTTCGTGTCCGTGACTTTTAATCAAATAATAAGAGAAAAGTAAGGCTATCTCATGAAATTCACCATCGGGTAAGAAAAGCAAGAATTTCTTTGGGTTTTCTATTGTTGAATTTTTTAATCCATCTATTGCTACAATTAATCGTTGTTTGATTAAAGAGGAAGCAAAATGTTCTTGCGCTGGGTTAATAACACCTGTTTGCCATAAAATTCCAATATTTTTCAGGAATGGGTAAATAACTTGAAGCACAGTTTGTTCTAAGCCAATTTTTTTTATGCAACTGGTGAGAGACTTTTTAAATTCCTTTTCATTGAAACTGATCGCTTGATTACTCAAGGTTTGAATGTAACAGGTATAATTGTTTTCATGGCGTGTAATTTCTTGAATTTTCACTGCCATTTCATCAATAGACATCTTAGAAATTTCTGAAATCTTATACCCGTTTTCGTTAAGTGTAGAAATATTTAAAAATAATCTTAAATCGTTATCATTATAATACCTGATATTAGTTTCGGTACGTTTTGTTTGAATAAAGTTAAAACGTTGCTCCCACATACGAATGGTGTGAGACTTAATACCAGTAATGGTTTCTATATCTTTAATGGAAAACTTATTCATCGTTTAAAGATAACATTACCAATTGATTTTAGTTTTAATTGCATTTGAAATATCTTATCAAACTAAACTAGTTCATGCTCATAGGCATACTTTATTAGCCCTACGATGCTTTTGGTATTTGTTTTTCTAAAGATATTCTTTCTATGTGTTTCTACAGTTCGCTCGCTTATAAAAAGTTCTGTGGCAATTTGGATATTACTATACTCTTTTGCAATTAGTTTTAGAATTTCTTTTTCTCTTATAGTCAAGGTAACTTCTTCTCTTTTCTTCTCGTTTTTCTCTGAGTCTGTCATCATCCTCATCATTTCATTCGTTACCTCATCTCCAAAAAACAATCCCCCCCCTGCAATTTTTGTCAATGCCCCCACCAACTCTTCCTTCCCTGTGTTTTTTAAAATATAGCCAGACACACCAGCATCTATCATATCTCTAATCGTCTGTTTTTCAGAAAACATAGAAAGTGCCAATATTTTTACCTCTGGGAATTTATCTTGAATATGTTGAGACAATTCTATCCCATTCATTTCAGGCATATTAATATCGGTAAGTACAATATCAATCTCGTTAAGTTCAAGTATTTCAAGTGCTTGTTTACCGTTTTTAGCCTTAGCAACAATTTCAAACTGATTTACATCCTGAAGTAACGCACTTATTCCATCTAATAGCATCTGATGGTCGTCGACAATCAGCAAACGTGTTTTTTGAGGCATAAGCATTAATTAAGTGGTGACCTAAGGTAGGAATATGTTATGACTTCCCAAAAAAACTCGGCTATGGAATGATACTTGCTGCCAATTCTAACATACTAATTTCGGCTAGTTTATACTGATAAAGTGCATTTATATAACGTGCGTTAGATTCAATATAAGCTCGTTGGGCTTCTCTTAGTTGCAAAGAAGAAATCCCCCCTAATTTATACTTCTCTATACTAATATCTATGTTCTTTTTTGCCACTACCTGATTTTCTTTTTCAAGACTCAATAATTGTAAATTGTTTTGATAACTATTGAGGATAGCATTCCAATTCGCATCAACTGATAGTTTAGCAGATTCATAACTAATGGCTGCAGACTGAGATTGAATCTTGGCTATTTTTTCCTTTTTACTTTGCAAAAGTCCATTGAATATATTTACACTCGCACTTATCCCATAATTTAATCCTTGGGATCTATTCTCTGTAAAAAATCCTGCTTGTGCATTTTGGTTAGAATAACTATATCCAGAATTAAATTTCAATGTAGGATATCTATCTGCAGATACCTCTTTTACATTTAACTCTGCAATGCGTTGCTGACTCTTAGCAAGAAGCAATGTTGGATTTTGAATAATCATTTTCTGATATAAATCTGCAGTAGCAATTTTTTGATCAGTTGGAATGGTATCCGATAGAACCACATCATTTGTAACTGGTAATACTAATAATTCATTCAGCCTAATTTTTAAACTTTTTAAGCTTTCTTGTTGACGAATTAAGGAGCTCAAATCTGTATTGTAATCAACTTTTGCATTTAATAATTCTAAGGTAGAACCAGCACCAATTTGATTTTTACTTTCTGCAACATCTAGTCTTTTTTTAGAAACGGCAAGTGCATCTTCACTTACTTTCAATTGCTCTTGAGAAGCAACAATAGCATAATAATTAATAGCAATGTCGGCCAGAACTCCTTGTATCATTGCCTTTGCATTAATTATACCCATGTTCTCTAGTTCTTTCACTCGTTCGTAAGAAGCGAACATTTTTAATCCATCAAACAATACCCAAGTTAACTGCAATCCAGCATTTTGTTGAGTAGACTTTGCATCAGACACTTCTTGAACTACACCTGTTACAAATACTTGTCTCG
>CALRIM020000014.1:0-28540 GCA_943360385.1 Rhizobium sp. Q54
CGTCGAATGGACAGATAGGTACTATTATTACTGTCTCAGGTACGAATTTAGGCAGTCCTACCAATCTTTCTATCGGAGGAGTTTCTGCTATTATCCTGTCCAGTACAGATACAACGGTGGTGGGAATGGTGATGCCGGGTGCAAGTAATAGTAGCATAATTAATGTTACAAATGGTAATGGAACAGCAACTAGTCCCACTAATTTCATAGTAACTAGTCCTGCATTTTCACCTATTCAAAAAGGGAATAAATTGGTAGGCACGGGCGCAATTGGAGCAGCGAATCAAGGGTATAAGTCGGTAATTAGTGCAGATGGTAATACCCTGGCTATTGGAGGGTATGCAGATGATGGAGGTATTGGTGCGGTTTGGGTATATGTTCGTAAGGGAGGAGTTTGGAGTCAGCAAGGAAGTAAATTAGTAGGTACGGGAGCAATTGGAAATGCCAATCAGGGATATGGAGTATCGATCAGTGCGGATGGTAATACAATTGTAGAAACAGGAATATTGGATAATGGCGGCGTTGGGGCTGCATGGGTATTTACAAGAAGTAATGGGGTATGGAATCAACAAGGAAATAAATTAATAGGAAGCGGAGAAGTTGGTAGTTCTAACCAAGGTAAGACTTGTGGAATAAGTGCAGATGGGAATACCGTAGTAATTGGTGGGAATGCAGATGATGGAGGTATTGGAGCGGCTTGGGTGTTTACACGAAGTGGAGGAGTATGGAGTCAACAAGGAAATAAATTAGTAGGAACAGGAGCAGTAGGGAGTGCACAACAAGGAAGTGGCGTCTCTATAAGTGCTGATGGGAATATAGTAGCCTCTGGAGGTTATAATGATGATGGAGGAATAGGTGCAACGTGGATTTTTGCACGTATAGGAGGAGTTTGGTGGCAACTAGGAGGAAAGTTAGTAGGATCTGATAATATAGGGAATTCAAATCAAGGAATAAGTACAACGTTAAATGCAGATGGGAATACACTTGCTGTTGGTGGTATAGGCGATAATGGAGGGATTGGTGCAACTTGGGTATTTAGCCGTTCGGGGTCAAGCTTTACGCAACAAGGGAGTAAATTGGTAGGAACTACTGCGGTAGGTAGTTCAGGACAAGGTGCAGCGCTTTCAATTTCAGCTGATGGAAATACCTTGACCTCTAGCGGAAATTTAGATGATGGTGGAGAGGGTGCGGTATGGGTGTTTATGAGGTCTGGGGTAACTTGGAGTCAACAGGGGACAAAGTTAAAGGGGACAGGTTCGGTGGGGTATGCAAACCAAGGAAGCGGTATGGCTCTTTCTGCAGATGGGAATACCCTGGTGTTAGGGGGTAATTTGGATGATGGGGGAATCGGTGCCACCTGGGTTTTTGATCATCCCTCGAGCGATGCCACATTAATGGAGCTAGGATTAAATAACGGAGTTTTATCACCTACCTTTAGTCAAATAGATACGTTTTATAACACAACCGTAGGTAGTGCTATAACTTCTATTACTCTTTATGTACGCACCACCAATAATCAAGCTACGGTAGCTATAAATGGTACACCTGTAATTGATTCCATTGTTATACCCCTTGTTTTTGGTACTAATACAATTGCTGCAATTGTAACTGCAGGAGATGGAACAACTACACAAATTTATAACCTTACCGTATATAGAATCAACAATGTTAGTACAGTTCAAATACAATCTAATAATAGCATCGCGGGACTTGCCAATATTGGGAACACCGTTACATTAAATTTTAGTACGAATAGTCCTATTCAATCACCAAGTATTATTATTGCAGGTAAAAATGCAAGTGTTACCAATCTTTCTGGGAACAATTGGCAAGGAACAATAACGGTAGATAATGCTACACGGAGAGGATTGGTTGCATTTAAAATTTATGCTACAGACTTGTTGGGTAATGTAGATAGTTTTGCAACAAGCACTACCGATGGGAGTAGTATAAAAATACTCAACAGGTTAAACTTGGCAGGATTTACGGGAAATCAGCCCGCCTCTGTAGCGTATAGTTTACGGAAATTAAGTTCGGATTATACAGGTATGGTAATCCAAGTAGAGCGATCGAGTGATAATGCACTTTTAGATATAGGATTTGATGCGAGGGGTTTATTAGATACCACTGCACTTCTTGCATTTGTTGGGAATAACCAGGGGTATGTTAAAACATGGTATGACCAAAGTGGAAATGGATTTAATGCTACTAATGCTGTAACAAATTACCTTCCACAAATAATCAATAATGGTAAACTATATAGGCTGAATAATATCCCACAAGTGTATTTTCGTGCCTTTTCTGTTTCTGCTAAATTTTATATTGGCGCGAAGTGCAAAGATTTAGGCATAGCAGATACCGACTTGGAAATAAACAGTGTGGTGGTACCGAGTGATGGGCACTCTAGAGGTTTCTTTGGTGAGGAAAATGAAATTTCTATATTCCATTTAACGACAGGCTTTACTACGGATAATAGTTTTCGTATACAATCAGGTAGTTCGACTTTTAATTCGATTGTTTCTAATGGACCCAATTATAATGGTTCCAATTTGGCAATTGTTGATGGAAGATATAATTCTGGAGCAATAACGGCTCGAAAAAATGGAATAGATGGTACTAGTAAAACTACAGTAAATGATTTGTCAAAAGTTAATCCACCCGTTTTTATTGGAGCATCGGGTTCCACAATTTCTGCTTTTCTAGGATTTTTGAGTGAATTTTTAATTTTTCCGCAAACGATTAATGATGAAAGGTTAAACTTAGAGACCAACCAAACAGCCTATTATTTACCCCCAACATTAAGTCCAGTTCATATTCAATCTAATAATAGTGTTCCAAGCCATGCCAAAAATGGGCATGCGGTAACCTTAAGTTTTACCACTAACGAAGGAATTTTTCCACCAGTGGTTACCATATTGGGTAAAGTAGTACCCGTTACCAATACAACCGCTAATAATTGGCAGGCCACCTTGGTTGTGGATAGTAGTATGGCCGAAGGTCTTGTGCCATTTAGTATTTCGAGTATTGTAGATACTCTTAATTCTACAGGAGTAACTGTAACGAACACCACAGATGGAAGTTCGGTAACCATCGACAGAATTGCACCTTCTATTATTAGTGCAAGTATTTTATCCAGCAATGTGATATCTACACATGCAAAGTTAGGAGATACACTTATTGTAATTCTCGAATCGGATTCTCCTATTCAAACTCCAACAGTTACCATTGCAGGTAAAAATGCCAATGTGATTAATTTAACAGATAATATTTGGAAAGCTACTGTTGTAGTAGATAATACTACTCCACAAGGGAATGCTACTTTGAATATTGCTTATAAGGATTTAGCAAATAATGTTGGAATAGATGTATCCAATACAATGGATGGTAGTGTAGTTACGGTTGATACAATAAGGCCTGTAATTAGTAAGGTTTATATTAATTCTAACAATGCAGATTCCACTGTAGCTAATCTTGGAAATATTATCTCGTTTTTTTTTAGAGTAAGTGAAATTGTTGATGTTCCAGTAGTTACCCTTGCTGGTAAAGCTGCCTTTGTTGGTAGCATTGATGACACCACTTGGTTAGCCCAAATTATGGTAGACTCTACCGTTTCAATAGGGCAGGTAGCCTATAATATAAGTTGTCCAGATTTTGCTGGTAATACAAATACAAGCACACCTAGTACTTATAATGGAAGTGCTGTTACCATACCTGCATTTAGTTATGTAAGAATAAAGTCGAATAATAGTATTACTACTGTAGCTAATACAGGCCAAGTTATTACCTTAAGTTTTAATGCAAATAAGTCTATACAAACCCCAACTGTAACCATTGCGGGTAAAACTATTACGGCAGTAACAACTGCATTAAATACATGGCAGGCGCAATTAACAGTTGATAGTACTGTTGCCGAAGGATTGGTTTCCTTTACAATAGATTATGTTTATTTAATAAGCGGAGTAGCAGGCACTACGGTAACTACCACTTCGGATTTAAGTACAGTTACAGTAGATAGAGGTATACCCACCATTAGCAATGTTCATATTCAATCGAATAGTTTAACGGCAAATGCTAAACAAAACGATGTAATTACGTTAAGTTTTGTATCGAGTGAACCGATAAAAACACCAACCATTACCATTGGAGGATTAGTAGCGACTGTTTCAAATACTTCTGGAAATAGTTGGCAGGGTACACTTTCTATTAATAGACTTGTTCCAGAAGGATTGGTAACCTACAGTATAGTTTATAGAGATTTATCAGATAATGTTGGAACCACAGTAACGCAAACAACTGACAATAGTTTTGTTACCGTAGACTTACTATATAATAGCTTTAGTAGGATTGGATTTACAACAAACCAGGAGGCAAGTGCTGCCTATAGTTTACGTAGGTTGAGTAATGATTATAATGAATATCTGATACGGGTTCGACGTTCTAATGATAGCACTTTGTTAGATATTGGATTTGATTCGAATGGAGTGCTTGATACGGTTACCCTAAAAAACTTTGTGGGTACTGCAAATGGTACCGTTTATATTTGGTATGACCAAAGTGGAAACGGGAATGATGCAACACAAAACTCGATTTCTAGAGAACCATTTATTATCCAAAATGGGGCTCTTTTTAAGTTAAATAACACTCCTAGTGTACGATTTATAAGTGGAGCAAGATGGCTACTCATGAGAGATAATTTTAAAGTTATGGGCTTGGGTGGATCGGGTATGGAAATAAATACAGTGTTTGCAAATGCTGCAGGTACCTCAGGAGCAATAGTAGCCTTACATGACGAAATTGGTCTCTATAGATTAAGAGCAGGTTTTCCTTCAAGCAATAGTATTTCTTACTCACTTGGAACAAATGCAGTAGTTACTTCTGGGACAAATGTTGGAATTAATTCTTATAACATCGGAGGAGTTAGGTATTATTTAGGATCTTTTATTGCTAGGAAAGATGGGGTGGATGGCACTCCTCTAGTTAGGGCAAATAATAGTACTCAACAGGGTGTGGTTTACATTGGTAGAGGATTTTCACCAACTGCTATTGTTATGCAAGGAAGAATATCTGAAGTTTTAATTTTCCCAGCAGCTATTAACACCGATAGAGCCCCATTAGAAGCAAACCAATATGCTTATTATTATCCACCAATTATTAGCAATGTAAACATTCAATCTAATTATAGTAACCCAGCAAAAGCAACAAAAGGCAGTACCATTACAGTTAGTTTTACTGCAAATGAAGCACTTCAAACTCCAAACATAACCATATCAGGTGCGACCGCCACTGTAAGCAATACTTCAGGAAATAATTGGCAAGGAACTTTAGTTGTAGGAAATTCTACACCGCAAGGAATTGCATCAATTAATATATCCTATAGAGATTTAATTGGCAATAATGGAACTGTGGTAACAAGTACTTCAAATGCAAGTTCTGTTACCATAGATACCATGCTTTCTGTGGCAACACTCTCTAATTTAACGATTAGTTCAGGAGTACTAACACCAACATTTGCAAGTGGAACCATAAGTTATACGGATACCGTAAGTAATGCAACAACATCTATAACCGTAAGTCCAACTACTAGCCAGAGTCCTGCAACCATCACCGTAAATGGAGCTGCTGTTGTAAGTGGAACTTCATCTAATAGTATTTCGCTTAATCCTAGATCAAATTCAATAAATATTGTTGTTACTGCAGAGGATGGTGTAACTACTAAAACCTATACGGTAAACGTATATAGACTACCATCTACAAATGCAGATTTAAGTAATTTAACAATAAATGCTGGAACTTTACAACCAGCATTTACAAGCGGAACCATAAGTTATACCGATACGGTAAGCAATGCAACTTCAACTATTGCACTTACACCAACAGCAAGTGAGGGCACAGCAACAATTACTATAAATGGAACTGCGGTAGTGAGCGGCACAGCTACAGGAGATTTGGTGTTAGCAGTAGGCTCTAATACAATTACCACAGTGGTTACTGCAGGCGATGGAGTAACTACTAAAACCTATACAGTAAACGTATATAGATTACCATCCACCAACGCAAATTTAAGTAACTTAACGATTAGTAATGGCACTTTACAACCAACGTTCGTAAGTGGAACCATAAGTTATACGGATACGGTAAGCAATGCAACCTCAACGATAACAATTACTCCAACAGCAAGTGAAGGAACAGCAACGATTACTGTAAATGGAAGTCCAGTTATGAGTGGGGCTGCAACAGGAAATTTAGCGCTAGCAATTGGAACAAATACAATTAACACTGTTGTTACCGCAGGCGATGGAGTAACTACTAAAACCTATACGGTAAGCGTATATAGATTACCTTCCACCAATGCAGATTTAAGTAACTTAACAATCAGTTCTGGTACTTTAATTCCAACGTTTGCAAGTGGAACCATAAGTTATATTGATACAGTAAGCAATGCAACTTCAACCATTACACTTACACCAACAGCAAGTGAAGGTACTGCTACGATTACTGTGAATGGAACTGCAGTAACGAGTGGAAGTGCATCAGGAAGTATCGCACTTACCGTTGGAATAAATACAATCACAACAGTAGTAACCGCAGGAGATGGCATCACTACAAAAACATATACAGTAGTTGTAACCAGACAATCTACCGATGCCACTTTAAGTAATTTATCATTAAGTTCAGGTACATTAAGTCCAACGTTTGTTAGCGGTACAATTAGTTATACTGCAAGTGTAGAGAATGCAACCAGTTCAATTTCAATAACACCAACTGCGGCAAATAATCAGGCGAGTATTAGGGTAAACGGAACCATTGTTGCGAGCGCTGCAGCTTCGGGTAGTATAGCACTTTCTGTTGGTACAAATACAATTACTACTATTGTTACCGCAGGTGATGGAGTAACAACTAAAACGTATACAGTAACCGTTAATAGAGCAGCTTCAACGAATGCAAAACTTTCTAATATTATTTTAAGTTCGGGGATTTTGAGTCCAGTGTTTGATTCATTAACTCAAAATTATACAGCTACAGTTGGAAGTGCAACTAGTTCAATTACGCTAACACCTATTGCTGATGAGAGTACGGCTGTAATTAAAGTAAATGGAACTATAGTAGCAAGTGGAGCAGCCTCAGGAAGTCTAGCACTTTCTGTTGGAACGAACACCATTACTACAGTAGTTACCGCAGGAGATGGAATAACTACTAAAACTTATACAGTCGTTATTACTCGTCAATCTTTAGATGCATCCTTGTCTAATTTAGTGTTAAGTATAGGGAATTTAAATCCTGTATTTGCATCAGAAACCATGACATATACTGCGAGTGTAAGCAATGCTACTACATCTCTTACACTTACACCAACTGCATCGAATAGTAATGCTATCATTACCGTAAATGGAATAACAGTAGCGAGTGGAAATGCTTCTGGAAGTATATCTTTAGCGGTAGGGTTGAATACCATTACCACTTCTGTAACTGCGGAAGATGGAATCACCACCTTAAATTATGTTGTTAATTTAACACGAGTTGATTTGCCATTAATTTCAACAAGTGGAACATTAGCATCTCTTACCACAACGTATGGTACAGCATCTACTTCAACAAGTTTTAATGTATCCGGTACCAATATGTTGGCAGGAATTCAAATTAATCCACCTGCAGGATTTGAATTAAGTACAGACAATATTAACTATACCAATTCAGTAACCATTGGAACAGCAGGAACGATAACTTCTACTCCAATTTATATCAGATTATTATCTACAGATACGGTAGGAAACTATTCGGGAAATATTGTATTAACGAGCGTTTCTGCAACAACTGTAAATGTTGCAATGCCCTTGAGTACGGTAACTCCAAGAGAAATTACTGTTACTGCACACTCAAAAACAAAAGTATATGGAGAAGTTGATCCAGCATTAACCTATACTTATACTCCAGCTTTAATTGGAGGGGATACCTTTACAGGAAGTTTAAGTAGAGCAACAGGAGAAAACATTGGTAAGTACATCATCAATAAAAATACGCTTGCTTTAACTAATAATTACACGATTACCTATGTTGCAGATAGTTTAAGCATTACTGCAAAAACAATCACGGTTACTGCGCAAGCAAAAACAAAAGTATACGGTGATGTTGATCCAGCATTAACCTATACGTATACCCCAGCCTTAATAGGAGGGGATGCCTTCACAGGAAGTTTAAGTAGAGCTGTAGGAGAGAACATTGGTAAATACATCATCAATAAAAATACGCTTGCATTAACTAATAACTACACGATTACATATGTAGCAGATAGTTTAGCCATCACCCCAAAAACAATTACAGTAACTGCCCAAGCAAAAACAAAAGTGTACGGTGATGTTGATCCAGCGTTGACGTATTCTTATTCTCCAGCTTTAATTGGAGCAGATGCTTTCACTGGTTCTTTAAGTAGAGCAGTAGGAGAAAATATTGGTAAATATGTTATTAATAAAAATACGCTTGCTTTAAATAGCAACTATGTGATTACATACGTAGCAGATAGTTTGAGCATCACGGCAAAAAACATCTCCGTTACCGCCCAAGCAAAAACAAAAGTGTATGGTGAGGTAGATCCAGCGTTGACGTATACTTATACTCCAGCGTTGAACATAGGTGATTCATTTACAGGTTCATTATCTAGAGCAACAGGAGAGAATATTGGTAAATATGTGATTGAAAAAAGCACACTTACATTAACTAGCAATTACACGATTACCTACGTTGCAGATAGTTTGAGCATCACTGCAAAAACAATCACCGTTACAGCCCAAACAAAAACAAAAGTGTATGGAGAAGTTGATCCAGCGTTGACGTATTCTTATTCTCCAGCTTTAATTGGAGCAGATGCTTTCACTGGTTCTTTAAGTAGAGCAGTAGGAGAAAATATTGGGAAATATGTTATCAATAAAAACAATTTATCACTTGGTTCAAATTACAACATTACATACGTAACAGATAGTTTGAGCATCACGGCAAAAAACATCACCGTTACCGCAGAAGCAAAAACAAAAGTGTATGGTGAGGTAGATCCAGCGTTGACGTATACCTATACTCCAGCCTTAATAGGAACGGATGTTTTCACAGGAAGTTTATCTAGATCGATTGGAGAGAATATTGGTAAATACATCATCAATCAAAATACGCTTGCTTTAACAAGCAACTATTTGATTACATACGTAGCAGATAGTTTGAGCATCACGGCAAAAAACATCACCGTTACCGCCCAAGCAAAAATAAAAGTGTATGGAGATGTTGATCCAGCGTTAACTTATACGTATACCCCAGCCTTAATCGGAATGGATGCCTTCACAGGAAGTTTAAGTAGAGCAGTGGGAGAAAACATCGGTAAATACATCATCAGTAAAAATACGCTTGCTTTAACTAGCAATTATACGATTACATACGTTGCAGATAGTTTAAGCATCACTGCAAAAACAATCACTGTTACAGCCCAAGCAAAAACAAAAGTATACGGAGAAGTTGACCCAACATTAACGTATACTTATTCTCCAGGCTTAATAGGAGCGGATATTTTCACAGGAAATTTATCGAGAGCGATTGGAGAGAATATTGGAAAATACATCATCAACAAAAACACCCTTGCCTTAACTAGCAATTACACGATTACCTATGTTGCAGATAGTTTAAGCATCACTACAAAAACAATTACCGTTACCGCAGAAGCAAAAACAAAAGTGTATGGTGATGTTGATCCAACGTTGACGTATTCGTATACTCCAGCCTTAATTGGAGGGGATGCCTTTACAGGAAGTTTAAGTAGAGCAGTGGGAGAGAATATTGGAAAATACATCATCAACAAAAACACCCTTGCCTTAACTAGCAATTACACGATTACCTATGTTGCAGATAGTTTAGCCATTACCCCAAAAACAATTACAGTAACTGCAGATGCGAAAACAAAAGTATATGGTGATGTTGATCCAACTTTCACATATACCTATACTCCAGCTTTGATAGGAGGAGATGCCTTTACTGGAAGTTTAAGTAGAGCAGCAGGAGAGAATATTGGTAAGTACATCATCAATCAAAATACCCTTGCATTAACTAATAATTACACGATTACCTATGTGGCCGATAGTTTAAGTATCACTGCGAAAAATATTATTGTTACAGCTCAGGCAAAAACAAAAGTATATGGAGAAATTGATCCAACTTTCACATATACCTATACTCCAGCTTTGATAGGAGGAGATGCCTTTACTGGAAGTTTAAGTAGAGCATTGGGAGAGAATATTGGTAAATACATCATCAATAAAAACACTCTTGAATTAACTAATAATTACACGATTACATACGTAGCAGATAGTTTAAGCATTACTACAAAAAACATCATCGTTACTGCCGATGCCAAAACAAAAGTATATGGAGACGTTGATCCAGCATTAACTTATACCTATACACCAGGATTAATTTCTGGAGATAACTTTACAGGAAGTTTATCGAGAGCAACAGGAGAAAATATTGGAAAATATGTGATTGAAAAAAATACACTTACATTAACTAGCAACTATGTGATTACATACGTTGCAGATAGTTTATCTATCGCTGCAAAAACCATCACTGTTACTGCTGATGCCAAAACAAAAGTATATGGAGATGTTGATCCAGCATTGACCTATACTTATACTCCAGCTTTGATAGGAACAGATGCCTTTACAGGAAGTTTAGCAAGAGCAACAGGAGAGAACTTTGGTAAATATGTGATTGAAAAAAATACACTTACATTAACTAGCAACTATATAATTACATACGTTGCAGATAGTTTAAGCATCACTGCAAAAACAATTACGGTTACTGCTGATGCGAAAACAAAAGTGTATGGAGATGTTGACCCGACGTTGACGTATACTTATACACCAGCCTTAATAGGAACGGATGTTTTCACAGGAAATTTATCGAGAGCAATCGGAGAAAATATTGGTAAATATATTATCAATAAAAATACATTATCACTTGGTTCAAATTACACGATTACATACGTTGCAGATAGTTTAAGTATCACTGCGAAAAATATTATCGTTACAGCTGATGCGAAAACAAAAGTGTATGGAGATGTTGACCCGACGTTGACGTATACTTATACACCAGCCTTAATAGGAACGGATGTTTTCACAGGAAATTTATCGAGAGCGATTGGAGAGAACGTAGGTAAATACGTTATCAATAAAAACACCCTTGCCTTAACTAGCAATTACACTATTATCTATGTTGCCGATAGTTTAAGTATTACTGCGAAAAATATTATTGTTACAGCTCAGGCAAAAACAAAAGAATATGGTGAAACTGATCCTGAATTTACATACACCTTCCAGCCAACTATAGTGGGTACAGATGCATTCTCAGGAATGCTTTCTAGAGTAGAAGGAGAAAATGTAGGGAAATACGAAATCATTCAAAATACACTATCACTAAGTGCAAATTATAACATCATTTATATCTCCGATAGTTTAAGTATTACTGTTAAAAATATTATTGTTACAGCTCTGGCAAAAACAAAAGTATATGGAGAAATTGATCCCGAATTAACATTTACTTTCCAGCCATCTATAGTAGGTATAGATACGTTTTCAGGAACGCTCGCTAGAGAAGTCGGAGAAAATGTAGGGAAGTACGAAATTATTCAAAACTCATTATCTCTAAATGAAAATTATTCCATCACTTATATCTCCGATAGTTTAAATATTTCTTTCAAAAATATTACAGTTACTGCTGATGCAAAAACAAAAGTGTATGGAGATGTTGATCCAATGCCTACCTATACTTATTCTCCAGCATTAATAGGAGCTGACGAATTTACAGGTTCCTTATCAAGAAAATCTGGAGAGGATATTGGGAAGTATGAAATTACTCAAGGTACGCTAGAATTAAATAGTAATTACGCCATTATTTATGTTGAAGATAGTTTAACCATAAATGCAAGAATAATAACCGTAAATGCGCAACCGAATTCAAAAACTTATGGTGAGATTGATCCTGTTTTGACTTATACTTATGCACCAGCCTTAATCGGAGCAGATGTGTTTGCCGGTTCATTGAGTCGTACCTTTGGAGATACTGTTGGAACGTATGAAATACAAAAAGGAAGTTTATCGCTCAATACCAACTACGAAATTATTTACGAGTCGGATACCTTTACGATCTACAAAAAAGTAATTACGGTAACTGCAGAAGATCAGGAGAAATTTTTTGGAGAGGTAGATCCAATATTTACCTATACGTATAGCCCAGATTTGTTGCCTGGCGAAAGTTTTAAAGGAATGTTAGGCAGAGCACTTGGAGAGGATGCAGGAGAGTACACCATCAACCAAGGAACGCTCGAGTTAAATGCTAATTATGAAATGATATTTACAGAAGGATTGTTTACTATCAAACGATTAAATGATGTGACCTTGAGCAATTTAAGTTTAGGAATAGGAACCTTGAATCCAGTTTTCGAAAAACACACATTTACTTATGTTGCCGAAGTTCCAAGTAAAACAACATCTATTTCTTTAATACCAATAGCCAGCGAAGAGACCTCGGTAATAACGGTAAATGGTATACCTGTAATAAGTGGAACAAGCACTGGAAATATAGATTTATTGGAAGGGATCAATATCATATCTGTAGTAGTAACCTCTAAAGATGGAGTATCAAGCAATACCTATAGCATAACGGTAAACCCAGTAAATATAGAACCAAACAATACCTTAACTCCTAATGGAGATGGTGTGAATGATGTTTGGATATTAAAGAATATTGAGGAATACCCTGAAAATAAAGTAACAGTTTACGACCGTAAAGGTAGAGTTGTGTATAAAAAAGTAGGGTATAAAAATGATTGGGGTGGAACCTTGAATGATAAAATACTAGAAGAGGAAACGTATTATTACTTTATAGAGCTAGGTACAAATTATAAACCAATAAAGGGATATATTACCTTAATTCAATAGATCGATAAATTAATCGATGGTGTGGGTTTTCGGGCTTCGAAGAAATATTATATTTTTGTCGATATATTAGAAATCAATGAAAACGATAGATACCATTAATTTTCAAGGTAAACGTGCATTAATCCGAGTAGATTTTAATGTACCCTTAAATGCTGAATTTCAAATTACAGACGATACTCGTATGAGGGCGGCTGTCCCAACCATCAAAAAAATATTAAATGATGGTGGTTCAGTGGTATTAATGTCGCATTTAGGAAGACCAAAAGATGGACCAGTTGATAAATATTCGTTAAAACACATTGTAAAACATTTGGCAGAATTAACTGGTGCAACTGTTGTTTTTGCTAACGATTGTATTTCTGAAGATTCTTATAACAAATCTAAAGCATTAAAAGCAGGAGAGATCTTGTTATTAGAGAATTTACGTTTTTATAAAGAAGAGGAAAAAGGTGAGGAAGCATTTGCCGAAAAATTATCAAAACATGGAGATGTATATGTAAACGATGCCTTTGGAACTGCACATAGAGCGCATGCTTCTACAACTGTAGTGGCACAGTTTTTTCCTAATGCAAAAGTGTTCGGATATGTTATGGCAAGTGAGTTGATTAATGCGGAGAAGGTAATGAATAAAGCAGATCGACCATTTACTGCTATTATGGGTGGTGCAAAAGTTTCTGATAAAATTTTATTGATTGAGAAATTATTGGACACCGTAGATTCTATTATTATTGGTGGTGGAATGGCCTATACTTTTGCAAAAGCTTTGGGTGGAAATATTGGTGGATCATTGGTGGAAGAAGATAAATTAGAGTTAGCATTGCAATTAATTAGTAAAGCAAAATCGAAAGGAGTGAATCTTGCTTTACCAGTAGATTCCATTATCGCAGATGCATTTAATAATGATGCTAAAAAAGATAAAGCAAACAACGATTCTATTCCAGATGGTTGGATGGGATTGGATATTGGTGAGAATTCAATTAAGACTTTTAAAGAAATTATTGCTAATTCTAAAACAATATTGTGGAACGGACCAATGGGAGTTTTTGAAATGAGTAGTTTTGAAAATGGAACTAAGCAAATTGCATTAGCAGTGGTTGAAGCAACCAAAAATGGAGCATTTTCTTTAATCGGTGGTGGCGATTCTGCAGCAGCCGTTGCGAAATTTAATCTAACAAACGATGTATCCTACGTGTCAACCGGTGGTGGTGCCTTGCTAGAATACATGGAGGGAAAAGTTCTTCCAGGGGTTGCTGCTATTGAGAATTAGTCAATGTACCAATTAGCCAATTAGCCAATGTGCCAATTTGGACAATTACGAAATACGAAATACGAAATACGAAATACGTAATACGAGTTACGAAATACGAAATACGAAATACGAAATACGAAATACGTAATACGAAATACGAGTTACGAAATACGAGTTACGAGTTCCACTAATCGATTCGAATACCCCCACTCATTATCGTACCAGCCTACTACTTTTACTAAGCGTCCAACAACGGAAGTGAGTTGTGCATCGAAAATACACGAGTGTGGGTTTTCTTGAATATCAATAGATACTATAGGGTCTTCTGTATATTCGATAATTCCCGTTAATTCTTTTTGTGATGCATTTTTAAATGCAGTATTTATTTCTTCAACTGTAACTTCTTTTTTTAGTAAACACGTAAAATCAGTTAAAGATCCGTTAGGAACAGGAACTCGAATACCTGCACCTCCAAGTTTACCTGTTAGGTGTGGGAAGATGCTTGTGATTGCTTTGGCAGCACCTGTGCTTGTAGGAATCATGGAAACAGCAGCGGCACGTGCTCTGCGTAAGTCTCTGTGCGGAGCGTCGTGCAAGTTCTGATCGCCAGTATAGGAATGCACAGTAGTAATGTATCCATCTTCAATTTCACCCAATTCATCTAATACTTTTACCATGGGTGCAACATTGTTTGTTGTACACGATGCATTAGAAATGATGGTATGATTCTCTTTTAAAATATAGTCGTTAACTCCTAGTACTATTGTTGGAATGTCTTTGTCTTCTGGCGGGGCAGATAATATTACTTTCTTTGCACCTGCTTGTAAATGCAGATTTGCTTTTTCACGCGTCAAGAATTTTCCAGTTGATTCTATTACAATATCTACCCCCAATTCTGCCCAGGGTAATACTGTGGGATCTTTTTCGGCAAAGGTTTTTATAAGAATCCCATTTATTTCTATTCCATTTTCTTTGATGTTAATGCTTCCTCCAAAACTGCGGTGAATGGAATCGTATTTGAATAAATGAGCAAGGGTTTTGTTGTCTGTAATGTCGTTGATGGCCACCACCTCGATTTCTGGATTTAAAAGTGCATTTCTAAGAAAAACCCTTCCAATTCTACCGAAACCATTGATGGCTACTTTAATTTTTTTCATACTCAAATCTACGAATTGTATTTATTTTAGAACGCTATTTTGATCGTATCACTATCCCTCTATGTTGCGTAACATAAAAGTTACATCAATTTTTTTAATAAATTTTAAGCCGGAAATAAAAATAAGTGATTAAACATCAATACAATATGATGAGTCGCGAACCCACTTTTTCTACCCAAATTAAATTTGGTTCACCTTAAATACAAGGTTTGTTTAGTAAAATTTACTAGTGTACTAATGGTAACTTGGTATTATTGTTGTCTTCTCCTATTATATTAGTGTTTGCTTCTACTGTAAGCAGGTATTGTAAAAAAAATAATTTACTATGAGAAAACATTTAAGCTCTTGGGCAGATACTGCCTTATTGGGATTCTTCCCTATAAATCAAAAATCATTTTTATTTTTTTGTTTATTCTTTGTTCTATCTCTTTTCCAAAAAGAAGAGTTATTTGCTCAAAGTGTAACCATCGGTCCGGCTGCAACCACTACCAATTCAATAACGTATGGACCGATGACTTCTGGTACTACAGCGGCAAGATATAGCAGGCATGCGTATATTTATGGTGCAAATTTATTAGGAGACATTACAAATGGCGATCGGATAGAAGCGCTAGCTTTTAGAAAGTCGGCTACCACTGCACCTACAGGGGCTAGTAATTTTAAAGTTTATATTAAGAATATAAGTGCAAGCGATTGGGGCACAGGAAACGTAAACTGGACAACCGAAATTGCAAATGCTACCTTGGTATATAATAGTAGTCCAAATACAATAGTTGGGAATACTGCTGGGTTTAAAACGTTTCCATTTCTTACACCATATATTTACAATTCTGCGAATGGTACTAACATTGCCATATTAGTAGAGTACACTCAAACGGCAGCATCAACAGCAATCACATGGGTTTACGATACTCAAACAGGTGTGCCTTCATATGCAACTAATCAAACTAAATACATTAGTTCTACTTCTACAAGTACTCCAACAAATTTATTGAGTAGTACAAGTGTTAATCATCCCCAATTAAGAATAGATTATAAGTATACTTTAAACACATTAATAGAAGCAATTACTGGTCCGAATGGTTCTTGTATTGGAACAACAGATTCTGTTAGGGTTCGTGTAAAAAACGTAGGAACAAACACCATTAATAATTTAATTGTTAATTGGGAATACAACGGAGTATTGCAATCGCCGTTTAATTATGTTGGAAATATTGTTGAAAACGGAACGGCAACTTTTGCCATTGGAGCAAAAACTTTTCCAGCGGGGCAACCAATTAATATAAAGGCATGGACTTCTATGCCAAATGGTTCTCCGGATAAATTTCCTGCAAATGATACGACCACAAGAGTTGCTGCTGGTCCAGCTCTTGTAGCTGGTACTTATACTGTAGGAGCAGGAGGTAGTTATGAAACCTTAGTTGATGCTGTTAGAGATTTAAATCAAAGAGGTATATGTGGGCCTGTTGTTTTTAATGTCGATGCATTATCTGGTCCTTTTATTGGGCAATTAGAATTACAAAAAATATATGGCTCAAATGCTACTAATACTATTACGTTTAATGGTAATGGTGCAACAATAATTGATACTATAAATGCTAACAAAGTAAATAATAAACACATTGTTTATTTAAATGGATCGGAGTATGTAACCTTCGATAATTTTACAATTACCTATGAAGAATCTTCTTTGTATTGTTTACCTGTTGTAATAGGTAACGGCGCAAATAATAATCGTATTAGTAATTGTAACGTCTTAATGGATCCAAATACTACAACTGTAGATTTTTCGGCCATTAGTTTTACAGGGAGTAGTGCAAATTATATTTTACCAACAACCTTTAGCAATAACATCATCGAAAATAATAACATACGTGGTGGATATGCGGGTATAGCTCTTGTTGGAACAGCTGGTTCTCCATTATTATCGAAAGGAAATATTATACGAAACAATAATGTTTACGATCATTATTTATATGGAATATATGTTACTGCTACAGATAGTACACAACTATATGCTAATGATATTCAAAAACCAAATCGTGTAACATATGCTGGTAACTATGGAATTTATATTACTGGTAATAGCCAACGTTTAGTAGCCGATAGAAATAAAATTCACGATATTTTTTATCAAGTACCTTCTTCTACTTCTAACTTTTACGCATTTTTTGTAACAGCAAATGATGCAAAAGCAGGGAAAGAAGTAATTATAAAAAATAATTTAATTTATAATTTAAAAGCAAACGGAAGTCAATACGGACTTCATAATAATAGTAGCGATAGTATTTGGTATTTCCATAATACGGTTCACATAGATAATTCGCAAGCAACGGCAGGTGGAGCTGTAGGAATTTATGCTACTGCAGCGGCGAGTGGAGTGAAGTATTTAAATAATAATATTTCGATTTCTAAAAACGGAAATGGAAATAAACACGGTGTGTTTGTAAATACTGCTGACGTTACAGCTATCATCAACTATAATAATATTTATGTAGATACAACTGTTGGAAAAACAGGCCAACGTAACATTGGTACTTTTGTAACTACGCCATATGTTACACTTGCTGCTTGGAAAACTGCGAACACAAATATGTGGGATCAGAATAGTGTAAGTGCTAGGTCATTATTTGCGAATGTATTGACTGGCGATTTCACTCCAAATTCTTTCGATTTAAATGATATTGGTACACCTTTAAGTGCCGCTGCTATAGATTTTAATGGAGTTGTAAGAAATGCAACTAATCCAGATCCTGGAGCATTAGAATTTACACCAATATTAAATGATGCAGGTATAACAGCGATGTCGTTGGTAAATGGATCATGTGCTGGAAATATTCCAATTAGTTTTAGGTTGAAAAACTATGGTGCAAATGATCTTACTGCTGTACAATTAAATTGGAGTATAAATGGAGTGTTAAAAACACCACTATCTTATAGTGGAATACTTGGATCTGGAGCAGATACCATGGTAGTTTTAGGTACTCATAATATTCAATTAGATTCTGCCTATACTGTTAAAGCTTGGACAAGTTTACCTAATGGTGTAACAGATAATAGATTTTCTAACGATACTATTAGCTCTATAAAATATAAGTCAGCAATGGTTGGTACTTATACCGTTGGTGGTGTGGGTGCTAAATATGCAACCATACAAGATGCTGCAACCGATTTAAATAATAGAGGTGTTTGTGGTGCAGTTATTATTAATGTAAATAAAAATGCTGGACCATATAACGAACAAGTTAAAATAAATGAAATAGTAGGCGCAAGTGCTACTAATACTATTAGTTTTAAGGGACATGGTGCCGCATTAAATTTCAATTCCGTTTCTTCTGCGGTTCGCTATGGATTTATGTTGAATGGTTCTGATTATGTTACCATAGATAGTTTCGTAATTACACCAGCATATGGAGCTAATAATTATGGTTGGGGAGTGCATTTACATACTAACTCTAACTACAATACTATTTCTAATAATATCATCAATTTAAATAACGATATCATTACTCAAAATTATACAGGTATAACGCTTACGGGTTCTACTTCTGTATTAAATACCACCGGTGGATATTTTGTTGGAAATGTTATTCAAGGAAATATTATAAATGGTGGATATTACAATATTAATATTTATGGAGTTGCTGGTTCTAACTCGTTAACTCGCGCAAATAAAATTTTAAACAATAAATTATACGACCCATATCATTACAGTGTTACCTTGTTTAATCAAGATAGTGCAGAGGTAAGTGGAAATGAAATGTCGAGATCTACACGTGTAACTTCTGTAAATTTCGTAGGAGTATATTGTAATGGAGTAAGTGGAAGTACTAAAGTAAATGCAAATAATATTCACGATGCGTTTAATGCCAACCCTACTACTACCCAAAATCCATATGGTGTGTATTTTACAAACTGCCCGCATTCATTGGGTAGAGAAGCATTAGTAACAAACAACATTGTTTATAATTTTGCAGGTTCTGGCGCGCATTACGGTTTGTATGCTGGTGGTACAACAAGTTACATCCGTTTTTATAACAATACAATTTCATTAGATAATAAAACATCTACTACGGGTGCAGCTTATGGTTTTTATCAAACGGGCACTACTACTAATATAGATGTAAAGAATAATAATATATCGATTACTCGTGGTGGGACAACAGCTAAATACGGAATTTATTTAGCTACAAATCCTCCAGGTGTAACTTCAAATTACAATAATATTTATATAAATGCATCGGGCGGAAACGTAGGATATTATAGTTCGGCAAAAGCAACATTAGCAGATTGGAAAGCTGCTAATACAAATGCATACGACCAAAATAGTGTAAGTGCAGATCCAGAATTTTTAAAATTAACTGCGAACAATTTCGTTCCAAATAATTCAGCTCTTAATAATATTGCAACTCCAATAGCAGCAGTTACCACAGATTTTGCAGGGGCAACCAGAAGTGGTACTCCTGATATTGGAGCTTTCGAGTTTACTCCTACACAAAATGATGCAGAAGTAATAACGATTGTTGGTCCGAATAATATTTGTGTTGGTGCAAACCCAGTACAAGTAAAAATTAAAAACCAAGGCTTATCTAATTTATCATCATTAGTTGTTAATTGGAGTGTAAACAATATTGCTCAAGTACCTTTTAATTTTACGGGTGCAATGCCTAAATATAAAGATACTACTATTACCATTGGAACATTTAATGGTGTGCTGAATACTGTTTATGATATTAAAGTTTGGTCAACATTACCAAACGGATTTGCAGATCAAAATCCGTTAAATGATACCGCTATAAAATCAGGTATCAATACAGGTTTGTCTGGGATGTATACTATCGGGTTTAGTTCAGCAAATTATTCTAGCTTTAATCAAGCAGTAAATGATTTAGTTATTAGAGGAGTATGTGGACCAGTAGTATTTAGTGTGGATCCGAGTAATGGAATTTACGATGAGAAGGTTACAATTCCAGCAATATTAGGTTCGAGTACAACAAACACCATTACTTTTAAAGGGAATTTAGCGGTATTGTCAAACGAAATTACAACAAGCGCAGATAGAGGAGTATTGACATTAAATGGTGCAAAAAATGTTATTATCGATAGCTTAATTGTTGAAGTGGAAAGTGCTTCAACGTATGGCTATCCTATTGTATTAACAAATGGAGCTGAGGAAAATAGTATTAAAAATTCTCAATTTAAAGCACCGTTTACTTCAAGTTCAAATTACGCGGGATTTGTAATTGGTGGTATAGGATCTATCAGTACAGCATCTACATCAAAAAATAATATCATCGAAAACAATTTAATTTCTGGAGGATATTATGGATTAACATTGTATGGTACAAGTGGAAGTAATCAATTATCAAAAGCAAACACCTTTAGAAATAATAAGATTCAGGATTTCTATTATTATGGACTTTATCATTATTATTCTGACAGTACTCAAATTATTGGAAATGATTTTTCAAGACCTAATGCACTTGCATATTCCACCACTACATATAATATGTACATTGCTGGTGCTTCTCAAAACTTATTGATTGATGGAAATATTATTCATAATATGTATGACAAAGATCAGTCTACTACTGGAACGTTTTACTCTTGTATGATCTCCACAGGAGCTGCGCAAGCGGGAAAACAAACGATGGTGAAAAATAATTTAGTATATGGTATAAACAGTAGTGGAACACATTATGGATTATATACTACAACTAGTGGGAATGTGGTGTTTTATAATAATACAATTGTGCTTGACTATGCAAATGCAACTGCTGGTATAGCCTATGGATATTACCATTCTGGAACAGCAACAGGAGTGGAGTTGTTAAATAATAATTTTTATATCACTAAGACTGGTACAGGATTGAAGTATGGAATTTACATGGCTACATCTACAGCAACCTTGGTTACTAACTATAATAATATTTATGTTCCAAATGGAAATGTGGGTTACAATTCGTCTGCAAAAGTTACGCTTGCAGATTGGCAGGCAGTGAACCCAGCGTTTGATGTTAATAGTGTAAGTGTGAATCCAATTTTCCCTTATCGTTCATTAGGAATATATTCTCCATCTTCTATTTTGTTAGATAATTTAGGAACTCCACTGACTAGTGTTCCTACAGACATACTTGGAAATGCTAGAAATATAAGTACACCAGATATTGGCGCATATGAATTTACACCAACAGCAGAAGATGTTTCTATAACCAATTTAAATGTTCAGAATATTTGCGTGGGGGTAAATCCAATTCAAGTTAATTTAAGAACATTAGGATATAATACGTTATCTACCGTAAATGTAAATTGGAGTGTAAATGGTATTACACAAACAATGTTGTCTTATTCAGGTGCACTAACACCTGGTAGCGATACCTTATTAATGTTAGGTACCTTTAATTTTGCTACAGGTACAAATTATAATTTAAAATTCTGGACTAGTTTACCAAATGGAGTTGCTGATCAGAATTTATTAAACGATACGTTAAAAGTAAATAATATTAAAACCGGATTGAGAGGTACTTATACCATTGGTGGTGTGGGTGCAAATTATACTAATATCTCTTCAGCTGCGAATGATTTAAATGCTTATGGTGTATGCGGAAATGTAACCTTTAATGTTAATCCTGCAGCTGGTCCTTATAACGATCAAATTATATTAGAAGCAGTAAAAGGAACAAGTGATACTAGTAAAATTGTATTCAACGGTAATGGCGCAACCGTTACGTTTAATAGTCAGGTTACATCTGCTCGACATATCTTTAAACTGAGAGGTACTGATTATGTAACTATCGATAGTTTTAATTTGGTGATGAATGCAGCATCTACTTATGGTTTCCCTATTCATGTAATGTCTGGTTCTAATTATAATACTATAAAAAGAAATACTGTTCGCACCATCGAAAATGTGTCGAGCAGTAATTATGGTGGTATTGTATTTTCAGGAACAGATATATCGGCTACTGCAGCAGGTTTGGATATGAGTTTTAATACGGTGGAGAACAATATCATTTATGGTGGATATTATACGTTAACATTAACGGGTACTTCTGCAAATGCAACCTCATTAAAAGGAAATGTTTTACGAAACAATAAAATAATCGATAGTTATCTTTATAGTATTTATACTGTTGGATGTGATAGTACATTAATTTCTGGTAATGATATTTCTAGACCAGGGAGAACATTATTTTCAACTGGATCTAATTATGGAATTTATAATAACACCAACTCAATAAATACTATTGTAGAAAATAATAAAATACACAATCCATTCGACGGTTTATTAACCACTACCGCTGCTTTTTATGCAATTTATACCAATGCGAGTGATTCTAAAACAGGTAGAGCCATTGTAAGAAACAATGTTATTTACAATGTGAATGGAATGGGGGCACAATATGGACTAGCAAACGCAGGTAGCGATAGTGTTTATTATTTTAATAATACTATTGTATTAGGTGATACTGCAGTAGCTTCAGCTACAACTAATGGTTTCTTGCAAAGTGGTACCGCAGCTACCATCGGTTTGAAATTAATTAACAATAACTTTTATATTACTCGTAAGGGTTCAGGTAATAGGATTGCAGAATATTGGACAGCTGCAACATCATCATTCGAATCTAACTACAATAATTTCTTTATTGTAAATGGTACAGGGTTAAATGCAGTAATTAATTACGGAAGTGCTTATACTACCTTAGCCGATTGGCAAGCATCTAACAGTAATATTTATGATCAAAATAGTGTGGTGTCTAATCCACTATTTAACTTAGCTTCTTCCGGTAATTTTACTCCATTCTCTGGAGGGTTTGATAACAAAGGTACCCCATTAACAGATGTGCCTACAGATGTATTGGGTGTTGTAAGAAATGCAACTACCCCAGATATTGGTGCGTATGAATTTACTGCTGTTGGAGAAGATGCAGGTGTTACCTCGTTAGGATTTACTACTGCTTGTGCAGGGATTACTCCGGTTGTGGTAACCATTAATAATGCAAGTGCAAATTATTTATCGTTTGTAGATATTAATTGGAGTGTAAATGGTGTAATGCAAAACACATATAACAATTTGCTCGGTATTGCATCTGGTGCAAGTGCAAATATTAACATTGGAACTTACAATTTCTTAGACGGTCAGATTTATAAACTTAAATTCTGGACATCTGCACCAAATGGATTAGCAGATGCCAATGTAACGAACGATACTTTATTAATAAACGATTTCAGAACTGCATTAAATGGAACGTATACCATTGGTGGTGTAGGTGCAGATTTCTCGAACTTAATATCTGCAGTGAGTGCACTAAACATTGGTGGCGTTTGCGGACCTGTTGTGTTGAATATGAATCCAGCTGCAGGCCCATATGTTGGTCAGGTTGAATTTAAAAACATACAAGGAACAAGTAGTATTAATACCATTACTTTAAATGGTAGAGGTTCTGTAGTAAACGCAACGATTACAAACACAGAAAACAGATCGCTTATTCGCTTAACTGGAATGAAGTATTTAACAATAGATAGTGTGTATGCAGAAGCAAATGCAGCTTCTACCTACGGGTATGTATTAACTTTAGGAGGGAACTCAAACTACAATACCATTAAAAATTCTAGATTTAAATCGCCTGCTGCAACAAGTAATATTTACGGAGGTATTTTATTTATTGGTGAAGATAATTCTCCTACAACCTCAAGTAATTCTTCATACAATACTATAGAGAATAATAGTGTAGAAGGAGGATTTTATGGTATTAGTATTTATGGTACTTCTGGTGCCAATAACCTTACCAAAGGAAATATTATTTTGAACAACGTAGTAAAAGATTTCTATGAGTATGGCATTTACAATATTTATGCAGATAGCACGCAAATTGTAAAGAACGATGTTTCTAGAATGGGTCAGACTGCTACCACTACTACGTATGCAATTTATACTTCTGGTGTATCTCAAGAAATATTAATTGAGAAAAATATAATTCACCATTTGTTTGAGTTATTAAAAACGAATACAAGCACACTGTATGGAATTTATATTTCTAGTGGAGCTGCTCAAACGAGTAAATTTAATGTGGTTAAAAATAATTTGATGTACTCGTTAACAAACAATGGTGCTCACTACTGTTTGTATAATGCAACAAGTGGTAATACATTGTATTATAATAATACTATTGTTGATGATTATAGTGGAGCAACCGCCGGAGCTACGTATGGATTATATCAAACAGGTTCGGCAACGGGTATTGAATTTAAGAACAATAATTTGTTTTTAACCAGACCAGGTTCTGGAGCTAAGTACGGTATTTACATGGGTACAGCAACCACTCCATTAATTTCAAACTTTAATAATATTTATGTACCAACAGGAAATGTGGGATACAATACAACCGCTCGAATTACTTTAAGTGATTGGAGAAAAGTAATAGTAGGAATAGATACATTTAGTTTAAGTGTAAACCCTGTATTTACTTTTGCAAACATTAATAATTACAGTCCTACTTCTGCGGTGTTAGATGATAAGGGAACGGTAGTAACACAAGTGATAGATGACATTACAGGTGCTGCCAGAAGTAATACAAATCCGGATATTGGGGCGTATGAATTTACACCATTTAGTAACGATTTAAGTATTTCTGAATTTTTATATCCAAGTACTGGAACAAAATGTGGCGTAAATAGCGATAGTGTAATTTTAGTAATTATTAATACTGGTGCAAGTCCTCAAACAGGGTTTAATATTAGAGTAGAGGTAACCGGAGCGAATAGTATAGTATTAAATAAATTATATACTAAAACATTAAATTCAGGAAATGCAGATACAGTTGTGCTAGGAAATTACAGCACTAACTTTAATGGAGTAATAAATCTTACTTCGTATGTACAACTGCCTACAGATGTGTATCGTAAAAACGATACTGTAAGAACATCATTTGCAAGTAGCGTTGCTTCTGCAATGCCAGTTGCTAATAATGTAAGTGTTTGTAGAGGAACAAACGCAACACTGGTTGCTACCTCTGGAACTAACAATACGTTTAGGTGGTATGATGCAGCAGTTGGAGGAAATTTATTAGCAACAAACGATACCTTAATTACTCCAGTAATAAATAGTACCACTAAGTATTATGTATCCGGTACTAACAGTGCAACTGTTCCATATTCATTAGGCCCATTGAATTATAACATTGGTGCCAATGGAAACTTTACCAATGCAACTGTTCAGTATTTAGAATTCGATGCGCTTAGTACCTTTACACTCGATTCGGTTTCTATTTATCCGAACGGTCCGGGTAATGTAGAAGTTAGATTATTAAGTAATACAGGAGCTGTATTGCAAACGAAAAACGTTGCGGTAACTACTACCCAAGTAATCACAAGAATTCCTGTAGGCTTTACCATTACTCCAGGAACAGCGTATAGAATGGATGGAGGACCTGGTACTACTACCGGTGGGTTGTGGAGAAATACTGCAGGAGCAGTATATCCTTATACCATACCAGGTGTAGTTTCTATTACAGGAAATAGTTTCAGTACGGTTGCTTACTATTACTACTATAATTGGAAAATAAATGGAGGAGGAGAAACTTGTCCGAGCGAACGTAAGGAAGTAATTGTAAATACTTCTGCAAACTTATCGGGAACAAGTGCAGCAATGGGTGCCATTTATAATGGAGTATACAATGCAGGAACAAGTGTTAATCCAGATAGAGCATGTGCACTCGATACATTAGAATATGCTATTGCTGCACCAACTGGATTTACGAATACTGATTTCGGAACTACTTGGACAATTAATAATGTTTCGTTGAAAACGGTAAACAACAATAATGTAAATGGAGCTTTAACAGTTACTGGTAGAACTATTAGATACATTGTAAATTCTTTAGATGTAGATAGTAATTTAATGCTTTCGGTAAATGTAAAAGATTTAAGTGCTGCCTTGTGCGATACACAATTGCATAGAAATATTTCTATTAGTAAAACATTAACAGTAGCATTAGGAAACGATACAACTGTTTGCTTCGGACAATCGGTAACATTAAATGCAGGAGTGGCTAATCAAACGTATTTATGGAGTACAGGAGCTACCTCGCAAAGTATTACTGCAACTGCAACAGGAATCTATACAGTTACCGTAACAAACTTGGCGGGATGTTCTACAACAGATCAAATTAGCGTTACTGTATTGCCGAAACTAAATGTAAACTTTGGTCCAGATAAAAGTATTTGCGCAGGAGCAACAGCCTTGTTAGATGCAGGAGCAATTTCTGGCGCAAGTTATTTATGGAGTACAGGAGCAGTTACACAAACTATTAATGTAACTACAGCAGGAGAGTATTGGGTAAAAGTAACAGTAGGTGCTTGTTTTGTAAGCGACACGGTGAACGTAATTGTGAACCCAGTTCCAATAGTTAACCTAGGAGCGAATACATCTATTTGTATTGGCGATTCTATTACGTTGGATGCAGGAGTAAATACCAGTTATTTATGGAGTACAGGAGCAACAACAAGAACAATAATTGTAAAACTTGCAGGTACTTATTCCGTAACAGTTACTAACGCACAAGGATGTACTGCAACAGACGATATTGTTATTACCAATAAAGCCGCTACAAACTCTAATTATACTGGAGCTGGGGTGAATGGATTGAACTGGCAGTTTAATGGTCCAGCAGATTTAGGCTTAACGTTCAGTTGGAATTTTGGTGACCCTACCAGTCCATCAAATACCTCACAATTAAGAGATCCATTGCACCAATTTACTGCACCAGGAACCTATACGGTAACCTTAACTACACAAAATATATCTACGGGTTGTACTAGTGTTACAAAACAAAACTTTGTTGTAGTGTTTATAGGTATGCATACCGAAAAAGGAGTATCGAATATGTTTGTTGCACCAAATCCATTCACAAATAATGCAACTATACATTACGAATTAACCAAAGCAGCGGTGGTGAATATAGATTTAGTAGACATGTTAGGGCGAGTGATAAGCACTGTGGTAGATGCAGAAAGTCAAACAATAGGAAAACATCAGTACAGCTTAGAAGAGGCAACACAAGCCTTAGCGCCGGGTGTATATCAAATAAGAATGATGTTAGATGGAAGTGCTAGTGTAGTGCGAATAGTAAAATCGAATTAAATTTTAGTATAGGTATATTTTTTTGAAGAAGGGCGCTTTCGGGCGTCCTTTTTTATTTCCATACTATTTACTTAATTTCGTTTTTACTAAACCATCACTATGAAAAATCTATTTGCAATTAGTTTAATTTTGTTATCTCTTCAAAGTTTTGCTCAAAATCAAAAACCAGTAGTCTCTAATTTACAAGTGCAAGTAGACGATACTGCAGGCATTATGTATATTCATTTTGATGTGAGCGATGCTGAAAACGATACCCTCGAAATTCTATTAAATGTAAACGGTATACCAGGTGGTGGATTAATTTATAATACTGCTGGAGCTACCGGAAATATTGGCTATCCGCAATATGTGGGGACAAATAAACTGATAACTTTTTATTTCGATACCCTCATTGCCAACGATCGAATTAGAGTGCAGGTATATGCTGATGACCATAAGGGTACGAGTATAGAAGAAATGATTGCTCAGGTAGATACCTTTCGATTAAAAGCAGATTTAGATTCGTTGGTTGGTACTCGACATTATACACAACCTACTTTAAAATTACAAAACATTAAAGATACCTTGTACTCACGCTTTACGGCTCACCAACATTCGTTGTTTGTACATAGTTTTCAATATCAAAATTACACAGCACAAAATTATATTGCCACGCAAAGTGGTAACGGGGAGTTGGGTAAAAATGTAATTATAGATGGGCATTACGATTGTGTGAGTATTGGTCCTGGTGCCGACGATAATTTATCGGCAATAGTGGCGGTATTGGAGGCGAGCAGAATTCTGAGTAAATATCAATTTCATAAAAACATAAAATACATAGGGTTCGATTTAGAAGAGTTAGGATTATTAGGAAGCAAAGAATACGTGGAAAATGTATTAACTAAAGAAGATAAAATTACAGGAGTATTGAATTTTGAAATGATAGGGTATTATTCTGAGAAAAATGGATCTCAAAAACTACCTACAGGATTTAATCAACTTTTTCCACAAGCCTATGCCGCAGTAGTGGCCGATACATTTAAAG
>CALRIM020000015.1:0-27348 GCA_943360385.1 Rhizobium sp. Q54
TCTAAATACTTACTTTCTTGGTTTTTAATTTTATTGATGAGCGGTGTTTGTTTTGCAAAAAGCGAAGTGGACTCATTGGTAAATGTTACCAAAACAAGCACAGATAAAAAGATAATTGCACAGTCGTTTTATCAGTTATCCGTTTTCTATACTAACCATGCTGATTATACCTCTGCAATAACTAACCTAAATAAAGCATTCGCTATTTATAACTCTATAAACGACGAAAAAAATATTATTGAATGTTATTTGCAATTTGGCATTATAGAATCGTATAGAGGAGACTATCCTCATTCTGCAAATTATTTTTTAAGATCATTATTATATGCCGAAAAGAATAATGACACTACCGTATTATACGCTGTTTGTATTAATTTAACGTCTGTATATTCAGCCTTAGAAAATTATAAAAAAGCAAATTATTATCTATCAAAAATTAATATTGAAGATTTAAAGAAAGATATAAATTTGCGCGTAAATTATTTGGGTAATAAAGGTCAAATTGAATACGAATTAGGGAACTACAAACTAGCGCTAAAAAATCTAGAAGAGGGCATATCTATTTTTGATATTAATTATCCCGATATTAATTTAATCCAATTACTAATACTCACGGGCGATTGTGCTGTTAAGTTAAATGATTTTGATAAAGCAATAAGTCATTATAACAGTGCTTTAAAACTCGCTTTACAAGGAGATTTTCCTGTACAACTTGCTCATATTTATTATGGCTTGTCTACTGTTTATAAGTCCAGAGATAATAACCTTTCTCTTTCATATGCGTCAAAATCATTAGATCTATCCATGAAGTATGAGGTGCTGGATTTAATAGCTAATAATCATAAACTAAAAAGCGACGTTTATAAGCTTATGGGCAAAGATCATTTGGCGTTTGAAGAATATAAGTTGTATGATATAGCAATTGATAGTGTATTTAGTTTGGAGTCTAAAGAAAATATTAATTTGTTAGAAGCAAATTATGAAATTGATAAATCAAAAAATGCAATAGAAAAACTAACATTAACTAATGAAAAGAATGTATTAGAAAAAACAATTTTTTTATTAATCGCTCTTGCCACATTAATAGTGGTTGTTATCCTTGTAATTTCACTACGAAAAAGAAATTACTTGAATCATCGATTAAAAAACTCTAACCTCGTTAAAGATAAATTATTATCTATTATTGCACATGATTTAAAATCACCATTATATAATATTTCCTCTGTTTTAACAGAAATAGAAAATAATTCCTTTTCTAAAGAAGAACAAACAAAAATTATACAAAACCTTACTTCTCAAACTGATATTACTGTAGAAACATTAGAAAATCTATTGAAATGGGGACAGGCACAACTAAAAGGAATTGTAATTAATCAAGTGGAATTTAATTTATATTCTGAACTGCAAAAAAATATTGAGTTGTTTCACGCACAATTGTTAAACAAAACTATTTCTATAAATAATAGTATTGATACAAAAATCAATATACTTTATGATAAAGATCATTTCGATTTTATTATTAGAAACCTACTTGGTAATGCAATTAAATTTAGCTACTTAAATTCTACCATTAATATTAAAATGGAATTTGTAAATGCTTCCAAATTAAAATTAATTGTTCAGGATTTTGGTACTGGAATTCAGAACTCAGATGCTAATTCAATTTTCCACAGTTCCCCGAATATTAGATTAGGCACCATTAATGAAAAGGGTAGTGGGTTAGGTCTCGTTTTATGTAAGGAATTTGCCGAAGCAAATAAGGGTAGTATAAGTTTTAATACAGAACTCGGAAAAGGGTCAGAGTTTTATTTCTTCTGTAATGTTGTGTCATAAAAAAAGGGAATATCATATGTATGATTTCCCCTTTTTCTTAAAACAAACGGTTACTAATTTTTAACAAATTTCTTTACAGTTAAGTTTTCGTTTTGCTTAATACGAATGAAATAATTTCCATTTATTAGCGTAGAAATATTTATTTCTGCAATAGTATTTTGTAAAGATGTGGTTGACGTGATAACCGTTCTTCCCATCATATCAAGTATTGAATATTCAATTGGATTCTCAGAAAAATCGTTCGATTGTATGTATATCTTATCGTTAGATGGATTTGGGTATAGTACAATTTTTTGTGTTGATAATTTGTGTTCAACGCCAGATGACTTTTTATAAAATACAATTTGAAACCTGCTGTTACCATAAGATGTGGCATCTCCCGTAATCATAAAATTGTAAGAACTATTGGTACGAAGGTCTACACTTGTATTTAGGTAATTATCTATTAGATATATTTCAATTTCATTATCGAAACTTCCCAATCCTGAAAAATCTAATAGGTGATGTTTTTGGGAAATAAGAGCTGAATCATAACTCCAAACCGCTAGGTTTACAGTATCATATCCCTTTGGAAATGGATATGCATTGATTGCTAAATTTTCTTTAGCTGGAGTTATGGTATAAACATTTAATGCATCGTTGAAAAATTTTAATGCATCGTGCGCATCTCCAGAATTTGTAGTACTAGCAGAATCAAGTACTATTAACGCTTCATCAGTATCCGCACTATCTGTTGTTAAAGCTATTCTTAGCAATTGAGGTGTACCAACGTTCGAAGATGATGGTTTAAAATAGCTATTACCAGACTGAACACATTTAACATTTTCTGTGAATGTAATTAATGGAGAGGATGCTGAAGTGGCACGAACAAAAAATGCTTGCCCAGATGCAATATACCTTGTTATTCCATTTGTTCCTGAATGCAAACCAGCGTCATAAATACCATAATTACTAGTGTTAGGATTATAACACCAAAATTTATTTTCAATATTTGTTTTTGTCCAACCGGCAGTAGTATCAAAATTAATAGGACTTGCATATGGGTTTCCAACAAGATTAAACCCATCGGCAGTAGTTGCTCCACCTACAGAAGGAGTATAGGTAAGTGTTTTGGTTATATTCCCAGTAGTAAGTGATCCAATAAAATCAATTGTTACATCATCCGGAACTGTCCAGTTTAAATATGGATTTGCTAATCCTCTTGTTCCTCTCACAAATACCTCCATACCTGTACCAGTTGTAACGGTATTTGTAATATTTGTTGGGTCTGTCCAACCTAAACTGGAAGCACCACTTGTAGATTCAGTATATGTTCTTATAGAAGATTTGTTACCAAATGGATTATTGTCAAATGAACCAGCTAATCCAGATGGAGCGGTAACTAAAATATCATCTATAAATTGCGAAAGAGCAATTGAACCTGAAACATTAATTGGTGACGATAATAGTCTCCATTTACGTTTATTACTACCACCTGGAATGAATCGCTCTGCAGTAACATTTCCAGTTACCGTAAATCCATTGGTAACAGGTGCTACTCGTGCAGTTTTAGTGGATGATGAATTTAAAGTTAAATTCCCATTTGTATTTAGGCTACCAGATGTCAAGGTTAATACATCTGTAATTCTTATAATTTGGTTCCCAATTGCAAATCCATTTGTTCTATCTATAGTTAAATTTTTGATGGTAATTGGGCTTGTAAATATTCCATTTGGTATGGTTATTAAAGCTCCATCTGTTGTGCAACCCCCAATTTTAATAGATGTATTTGTTCCACTAGCTGTTAATTTATTTGATAAATTACTTATAGTAAATGAACTACCATAGAAATTCAATTCATCATAAAATATAGTATTTACATTTGCTGTAGATGGTAATGTAAAGTTTCCGTTTATGGCAACTGCAGTACGCAAATTTGTATTCCCCACCGTTTTAGAAATAACTAAATTTGATAAATGATAAAGTGTAGCGTCTAAGTTAATTTCAACATTACCATTTGTACCAGAAATTGTTAATGTGTTATTAGCTGCTCCGCAAGCTTTAGCAATAATTGTTCCCGTACCAGAAGTTGTGTTTTGAATTTCTAAGCTTACAGCACTAGCGCCAAATTTGTAGCTAGAACCACTATTTAAGGTAAGTAAATTACTAACTATTACGGATGTATTAAAAGTTTTTGCACCACCACTTATGGTTAAATTATTAAAGGTAATTGTACCAGAAGAGTTTGTGATTGATTGTGTTGTTCCATCTAAGGATAATGTACCAGAAGCAAAATTAAAATTAGTATTAACTGCTGAGGTAATGTCACCTGCAATATTTAAAGTATTAGCACCAGTAGTTATTAATCCTGTATTCGATAAAATTAAATCGCCATTAATATCTAAATTTCCAACTAGTGTAGTTGTCGCTGAACCCGAAATAGAGAAGTCTCCTCCAATGGTTGTTGTTCCAGCTTGTAAAGTTTTTGCACCCGAAGTTGAAAAAGTTAGGTTTGAATAATTTTGACTTAATACAGTTTGTGCTCCAGCATATCCATAAACCACAGTGTTTCCAGCAGTGCTAGTTACTAAACTTGTAATCGTTGGAGTTGCAGATGAATTAATATTTAATACTCCAGTTGCGCCAACTGTTAATGTACCCGCACCACTTAATGTTGTAGTTGAAATTATATTTGAATTTAAAGTATAGGTACCAGTTACAGCCAAATTATTGAAACTAGTTTGTGTTGAACCTGAAATTATTTTGGATGCACCAGAAAGTGTAATTGTACCAGTACCAGAATTGAAATTTCCATTATTGGTGAAATCTCCACCAACAGTATAGGATGCATTTACAGTATTTAAGAGTGTTCCAGCAGTATTAATTATTAATCCACCATTAAATGCTTTTGTACCTGTTGCTGATGATATGTTTAGAGTACCTCCTGTGCCACTACCGATGGTAGTTATACCTGCAACCGTTAATCCAAATGCGGCTGCATTGTAAGTATTTCCATCTCCGATGGTAAAATCACCTCCAACGGTAAGGTTGGCAGATGACGTAGTACTCGCAGTGCCAGACATTACAAAATCATTGGTTATATTGGCAAATGTATAGGTTGTTTTTACGCTGGATCCTCCAAATTCTACGTTGTAATAAGTAACACTAGAAATATCTTGTGCTGTTTCATTACTTATCCATCTTACAGTACTAGTTTCTGCAGTAAAAGTACCTGTACTTGTAAATGCACTATCTGTAAAATTAATTATACTCGATCCTCCTTTTAAAGTACCTGGGCCCCTCGTAAATTTTGTAAAGGTATGGGTGTTCCCCACTCCAGCAGAAATAGTTCCTCCAGTGCCCCCTAATGTTAAGGCTCCTCCTGTTACATTCCCTGTAAAAATGGCCTCCCCGCCTGTCTTTAATAGTGTAGTTACACCAGAAGTTGAATATCCTCCAATGTTTTGAGCTGCAGTACCTGAAATATTTATATCAGATGAATTACCTGTAAATGTACCAGAATTTATAAAATCACCATTAAATGTTAAGTCGAAACTAGATCCTGTATTTAATTTTCCACTTGATTCAATAATTAATTCGCTACTGGCATTAAAAATTTTTGCTTCGTTTAACGTAATCGTTCCACTATTGGCTATGGTAACTCCAGATGTTCCTGTAAACGTTGCTGGCCATTCAAATGAACTTACTGTTCTGTTTTGGGTAGTATTATATTTTAATCCTGCTGAAGATCCATAAGTAATAGCTGCACTTAAAGTTGCTGTACTATCTATTTGTAGTATGCCATTTACTGTACATGTAGTGGTCGTTTTTATGCCCGTTCCTCCTAATACTAAATTCTGATAGGTAATGGGTCTGCATGTTTGAGCTGCATTTGCATCGTATTTAATTGTACTTGTACTACCTGGCGTTAAGGTGATATTTGCGCTAACAGTTCCTCCAAATACTAAACTACCTGTGCCAGTCATTGTTATAACACTTCCTGCGGCCGATGTAGAAGTTAGGGTACCATTGATATCTAATGTTCCATTGACAATATTAATATTTGATCTTCTAGAAGAGGAAGTTCCACCCATGGTTAGCGCCCCACAGGTTAAAAAACCATTGTTAACATTTATAGTTGAACTTCTGGTGTTAGAAGATGGAGATACCATATTTATAGTTCCCGTAACATTTAATGTTATATTATCATTTAAGGTGATAGCATTCGCAGTATTTGCAGCAACGAAGCTTATAGAAGCACAGGTGAAATTACCATTTACTGTAACCGTATTTGCTGCTGAGATAGTTACAGCATCACCATTTGCAGGTACAACACTTGCTCTATAGGATGCTGCTGTTACGGCAACCGACGCATTAGAGCTAAGGGTTAATGAAGTATTACTTGCGATGCTTTGAATGGTACCAATGGATGTGTTTGATGAATTTCTAATGACTGTTCCAACCGTTAATTCGGTAAGAAAGGCTGTGCCTGATCCAGTTACGGTTGTTGAACCTGTAGTTGCCGTTATAGTCCCAGTACGGGTTGTTGACCAAGTACTTGCAGTTCCCCAATTTGAATTTGCAATGGACGAAGCAGAAAATGAAAATGCATTATTACTTATCAAGAGTAGATATAATGCACAGAGTTTAATTAATCTCATCGATTTATTTGTTAAAAAAGGTATTTTGGGTTTGGGATACTATACAAAATTATAAAAAAGTCGAGTTGTTTCTTTATAATTCTTTATAAGAACTAAAAATGTGCCACCTTTTTTGGTATAAACCAAGAATCGTTTATTCTTCGAATAAAGTATTCTAAATGAGCTTATTTACTTAGCTCAAAGCCAAATTCTATTTCTTCACCTTCCTTTTATTCCCAAAATTGGAACATTTGTACTTAAAACAGATTTAAAATGGTGTAGTAGAAAGCATAAATAGCTCATTATTTTTTGATTATCTGATGAAATGAAGAATATCCATTTATATCTATTTTTACGATATAATGCCCTCTTTCTAATTCTTCCATTTGTAGTTCTGCAATTTTACGATTGAAACCCCTTACTCCCTTAGTAATTTCTCTACCAGCTAAATCAAAAATAGTATAATCTAAAACACCTGCTTCTGAATTGAATAATTGAACAAATAATTTTCCTTCTACAGGGTTAGGGTAAACAATACATTTGGTAGATTTCTTTTCTTCAAAATTACTTGAAGTTTTTTGACTAAATATCATTTTGAATCGATTGTTTCCATAAGTAGTAGCGTCACTTGTAATCATAAAATCATACGTGTTGTTTTCTCGAATATTTGTACTTGTATGAAGATATTCATCAATCAAATAAATTTTAATTGATGAGTCGATACTTTCATAATTACTAAAACCTAGTTGATGGTGTTTGGTTGAAATGCTACCAGCGTAGTAACTCCATATAGATAGGTTAATAGTGTCGTTGGTCGATGGTACATTAATCGCATTAATTGCTAAGTTCGATTTGTCGTTAGTTACAGAATAAATGTTTAATTCATCATTGAAAAATTTCGCCGCATCGTGTACATCAGTTGCTGCAGAGCTTCCATCTGCGGAGTCAATTAATATAATGGTTTCATCAAAATCTGAACTGTCATTTATTAAAGACATACGAAGTATTGGGAACATATTATCTTCATTAACTGATTTGAAATATTTGTTGCCTATTTGTTTGCATTTAACATTTTCTGTAAATATAATTTTTGGAGCTGTATTAGAAGTTGCACGAACAAAAAATGCTTGTCCAGATGCAATATATTTGGTAATACCATTGGTGCCAGTGTGTGCGCCTGCATCATAAATACCATAATTAGAAGTGTTAGGATTATAACACCAGAATTTGTTTTCAATATTTGTTTTAGTCCAACCTGTAGTGTCGAAATTAATCGGACTCGCGTATGGATTACCAACTAGGTTGAATCCGTCTGCTGTAGTACCACCATTGGTAGGAGTATAGGTTAATGTTTTGGTTATAGTTCCAGTATTCAATGAACCAGTATAATCAATGGTAACATCATCAGGTATTGTCCAATTTAGATATGGGTTTAGTAGATTTCTAGAACCTCTTACAAATACTTCCATGCCAGTACCAGTAGGTACAGTATTGTTAATATCGGTAGGATCTACCCAACCTAAATTCGATGCTCCAAGAATAGATTCATTATATGTTCTAATAGAAGAATTGTTATTCGGACTAGCATCAAACCCACCATTAGTAGAGGCAGGGGCAGTTACAAAAATATTGTCTATAAATTGAGATAGTGATATAGATCCAGCTAAATTCACTGGTGCAGAAAGTAATCTCCATTTTCTTTTGTTACTTCCACCAGGAATGAAGCGTTGCACTGTAACATTGCCAGAAATACTTGCCGTTGCACCTAGAGGTGCAACCCTGGCCGTTTTAGTGGATGTAGAGGCTAGTATTAAATTTCCATTGGTATTAAAATTGCCAGAAAGCAATTTTAAAGTATCTGTAACTTTCAATATCTGATTAGATAATGCAACTCCATTTTGCCTATCTATTGTTAGATTTTTGAGCGTATTTGTATTTGATGAGAAGAATCCTGTTGGTAGTGTAAGCAATAGACCTGCATTGGAACAGCCCCCAATTTTCAAAGAAGAATTTACACCACCAGCAGTTAAATTACTACTTAAGTTAGATATGGAAAACGCATTCCCATACAAATTTAATTCATCGTAAAAAAGGGTGTTAACTCCTATTGTTGATGGTAAAGTTAGGTTGAAATAAATTGCTATTGGAGTTCTCAAATTTACATTTCCTGCGGTTTTTACATTGGTAAAAGTGGCTAAATGGTAAAAGGTAGGATCCATGTAAATATCAATACTAGCGGTGCTTCCAGAAACTATAATTCTATTTCCATTGCTTGCTCCACAAGCCTTTGCCACAAATGTTCCAGTACCCGATATGCTTTTAAATTCTACCTCATAGGCTTTATCTGTACCGAACTTATAGGAACTACCACTGTTAATGGTTAGTGAATTAATGTACATCGTAGAATTAAATATTTTTTCACCACCCGTAAGAATTAAATTTGAAATGGGTATAGATGTTGTACCATTAGAGGTAAAAGATTGGGAGTTTCCATCCATTTCTAAAGTACCTGCAAAATCAAATTGATCTCTATTTATACAATTAATATTTCCTGCAATGTTAAGTTTATAAACATTAGAGGTAAATAAGGGGGTTCCTGTTAAAGTTAGGTTTCCATTTAAATCGAGATTTTTCACAAGTGTTGTCCTTGCAGAACCTTCCAATAGAAGATTTCCGTTTATAGTAGATGTTCCTATTTGCAAAGTTTTTATTCCTGAATTTGATAAGGTTAAGTTGTAATAATTCTGACTTAAAATTGTTTGAGCTCCTGCATACCCATATATTACGGTATTTCCAGTGGTACTAGTAACTAAACTTGTGATAGTGGGTGTAGTTGCAGTGTTAATATTTAGTGTTCCGCTGGACCCAATTGTTAAAGAACCAGTACCAGTTAAGGTTGAAGAAATAATTAGGTTAGCATTTAGAGTGTAAGTACCTGAAATTGCTAAATTGCTAAATGTTGATGTTCCTGAAATTATTTTATTTGTTCCACTAAAAGTTATTGTTCCTGTGCCACTATTATAGTTTCCATTATTGGTAAAATTACCACCAATTTTATAAGAAGAATTAATTGAATTTGTAATTGTTGCTCCATTGTTAATTGTAAAATCACCTTTAAATTCTTTCAATCCTGTAACCGAAGAAAAATTTAAAGTTCCCCCAGTACCGCCTCCAATGGTTGTGGTACCTTGAATTAGAATTTGGTACCCAGCAGCATTGTAGGTATTGCCATTTCCAATACTGAAATTTCCACCAATTCCTAGATTTGAAGTGGTTGTTGTACTTGCAGTGCCCGACATTACAAAGTTGTTGTTTATGTTATTAAGAGCATAGGTTGTTTTTACACTTGAGCCTCCAAATTCTAAATTGTAGTAAGTAAAACTTGCAATGTCTTGTGCAGATTCGTTACTAATCCATTTAACAGTACTTGTCTCTGGAATGAATACCCCGAAGCCAGTAATTGCACTATCAGTAAAATTTATGGTGCTAGTTCCTCCCTTTAATGTTCCTATCCCATAATTAAGTTTAGTGAAAGTATGTGTATATCCATTTCCACAAGAAAGTGTTCCCCCAGATCCATTTAACATTAACATTCCGCCACTAATGTTGCCTGAAAAAGTTGCTTCTCCTGATGTTTTTGTTAAAGAAACAGTACCTGTAGTAGAGAACGTTCCAATACTTTGTATTGCAGCAGTATTTGTTATAGTTATATTAGACGCATTTGCTTGGAGTGTTCCATCATTTAAAAAATCTGCATAGAATATTAACCCATAATTATTTGAACTCGTGTTTAGTTTCCCATTGGTTAAAATAGTTAAATCAGCATCTATTCCTAAGATCTTATCTTCATTTAAGGTTATAGTTCCTGTGTTCGTAATGGTAACGCCGCTTGTACCTGTAAATGGTGTAGGCCATTCATAAGAACTAACTGTTCTGTTTTGAGTGGTATTGTATATTAATCCAGCCGCAGTACCATAGCTAATAGGTCCACTTAATGATGCGGTACTATCTATGCGGAGTATATTGTTAACAGTACATCCTGTTACTGTTTTTACCCCTGTGCCGCCTAGCACTAGGTTATAATAATTACTAGGATAACAAGTTTGAGGCACATTGCCATTATAATAAACAGTACTACTACCTGCGCCTAGATTAAATGTTAAGTTTGAATTAACCTGACCTCCGAATTTTATTACCCCACTTCCTGAAATAGTTATTTTGTTTTTATAATAATCCTGTCCTGTAGTATTGCCATTAATTTCTAATAACCCATTTATAATGTTTACCTCAGTTCTTGAATCCCCAGAAATTGCATCAGCAAATAGAGATAATGAACCACAAATTACTGTGCCATTATTTAAGTTTAATTGGCCAACTTTAAAACTTGTTAAGGATGTGTAAATTTTAATTGAATTACTTACCGTTAAACTTGAAGTGCCTGAAATAGTTACCCCATTACTTGCATCATTTGCTGAAGTAATTGTTAAAGATGAACAACTAGTATTATTATAAATGGTAATAAAATGACTATCATTTACAAAAACATCATCGTTGAGGGTTGGTATTCTACCAATAAAATAAATAGAGTTGGATATATCTCCTGCAGCATTTGCAACAAGGCTTAGTGCCGTGTTGCTAGATATAGATGATATTGTTCCAATAACTTGGTAATTACTGTTTCTAATTACGTCTCCAACAGATAATTCTGTAGTAAAATTTGTATTAATTCCTGATACAGTGGTAGAGTTTATAGAACTGGTAATGGTTCCTGTTCCAAGTGTTATCCAGGTGGTATTAGAATTCCAATCACCATTATTAATCGAAATAATACTTCCTGAATACGAGTTACTCGAGTATGCCAATAATAGTGTGTAAAGTAAAATGATCAGTTTTTTGGGAATGAATTTCAGTACTCTCATGGCGTAAAGATTTTATTATTCTTATTGTTTGGATGGTATAGAAATCCAAAACACATGCCTTGAAAACCGTTGTAGAATAGGTTATTCTTGTTAAGAATATAGATTGAATATTTGCGATTTTTTTTGCGTTATAATATATATTCATTACTATTGCTTTATTCCTTTACCCAAACTTGGAATAACCATTACCCAAACAACAACAATAGCAACAACTAATTAATGGAAGTAACCTTGATTTTTTATTAAGGGAAGTTTCTTATTGTTTATTTTTTAATAAAAAATTATGTTAAAGTTGTTTCGCATTTTTTCAGTAGTAAGTTTTGTTTTAATATGGCTTCCAGGGCAAAGCCAATCTCAAAATCGTAGAGACTCTCTATTTATTAAGCTTAATGCCGCAAAAAAATCTGATGAACAAATAAAATCTTACACGAGTATTTTACTTTATTACTCTTCTAGAAATTTAGACTCTGTTGAATATTTTTCAGAACGTGCAATTTCATTTTTTCAAAAAAATGATGATAAGATTTCTGTGGGGAGAGTATATCATACAATGGCAAATATTTATAAAGATAGATTGAGTTATGATACCTCAAAATATTATTTAGATAAGGCGTTTGTTGTATTTAATGCTATAAATTACGATAAAGGAATAGCAAAATGCTATAATACAAATGGAATTATAGCAGCTCAAAAAGCCGACTATAAATTAGCGGCAAATTATTTTATGCGTTCTCTTAAAATATCCGAGAATTTGAATGATATAAATGGAGTTATACAGGGATATGCAAACATGGGAAGTGTATATGGGTATTTGCATAATCCTCAAAAAGCCATCTATTATTTTCAAAAGGCACAAGATATAAATCAAAAGGAATTTGGCGTGTCTTATTTTAAAATTTTTGGAAATATAGCCTCTGCCTATTTTGATTTAGGTGATTTTAAATCTGCCTTAAAATATTATGAAATCTGTATTGAAGAGTATAGCAAAAACGAAGTGGAGGTGGATGATTATATATCGTTCCTTACTGAAGCAGGCGATTGCGAACGAGAATTAAATAATATATCGCGCGCAATGATGTATTATAATAAGGCTTATCCAATGGCTATTCAATCGGATTTACCCATGCAACAGGCAGATATTCTATATCAACTTTCTTTATTAGCCAATAAAAATAAGCAGTATTCAGAAGCGATTGAATATGCAAAAAGGTCTATTGTAATTGCAAAGAAGTATAAAATGCAAGATATGTTAACTGATGCACTCCTAACATTAAGTCAGTTCTATGAATCTACCAATCAGCATTCACAAGCATATGTTGTATTTAAAGAGTACAATGTTTATAAGGATAGTTTACAAAACTATGATCAGAAGAAGGATGTAGAAATTTTAGAAGCAAATTATAAAGTAGAGAAGTCGGAAATTGAAATTGATAAACTTGAATTGCAAAATCAAAAAAATGTATTGTTGAAATCTATTTATTTAATACTTTTTATTTCATTTTTAATCATTGCAATTTTATTATATACCAGTCTTAAAAAGCGAAATGGATTAAACACAATGTTAGAGAAATCTAATAAGGTGAAAGATAGATTACTTTCCATAATTGCTCACGATTTAAAAAGCCCACTGAATAACATTGTTAATGTGTTGGAAGCAATAGATCAAGAATTGTTTACAAAAGAAGAGCAGACTGAAATTGTAACTGCATTGAAAAACCAAACAAACGTTACCGTTGAAACCCTAGACAATCTTCTGAAATGGGGGCAGTCACAATTGCGTGGAATAATTATAAAACCAGAGAAATTTAAAATTAAAGATCAGCTAAATAAGGCTATTTTGTTTGTTACAGCACAAGCAAATTCAAAACAAATAAAAATAAAATTAGAATCTGAAAATGATTGGGACGGTCATTTTGATCAAGAGCATTTTAATTTTATAGTTCGAAATTATTTGGCAAATGCAATTAAATTCAGTCCTCCAGAAAGCACCATTGTGGTAAAAACAATTTTAGATGTAAAGGATAACAAGTTTAAGATTTCTGTAATTGATAAAGGACTTGGAATTAAGGATGAAGATATTCCAACAATTTTTCAACCAGCACCCACTGTAAATTATGGAACAAATAACGAAAGAGGTAGTGGATTGGGATTGCGTTTATGTAAAGAGTTCGCAGAAGCTAATAGCGAACTAGTTGGCTTTAAAACTCAAGTAGGAGTAGGCTCAGAATTTTATTTTACTTGCGATGCAGCGTAGGTTTTATTTTAAGACAAATTTATAAGCTACTTAAAGATAACTATTTTACCTGTTTACTAAAAATGGTTTCGTTAGCGTTTTTTGGTTATTTAACTCAACACTTACAAGGTATGATCCGGGTACTAAAGAAGAAATGTCAATTAATAATTGCTCTCCAAATGATTGTTTATCCATTGAAAAAATGGTGGATCCGGTACTAGTAAGTATACTTATTTTTGATATTTCGTCTCGTTGATGCTGAATCAATTTAATTTCAATGCTTTTCGAAGCTGGATTGGGAAATATAGTTAGTGATTTAGTATCGTTTTTTTTTGACTCTTTTATTCCAACGTTCAAAGAGGTTCCCATTCCCAAGCAATATTCACCCATTGTTAAATTATCAATAACCAAATTACCTTGTTTATCCGTTTTAGAGCTCAATGTGTTTTTGGTGTAGAAGGCATATTCCTGCCATATATCTGCTGGGCTTTTTCTGTATAACAATAATAAGCTATCTTCATTGTTTATATTTAATTGATGGTCCAGATAAGTGTTGCCACTAAAAACGCCCACTCTTCCATCATAAGAAAATTTAGCATTCGCATTAAAATCTCCAGCAGTTACACCAGAAACAGTCCAGTACCTTTGAGGAGATATTCTGTTAATATTAGTTGCATAATTTCCTTTTGGTCCAGTATAATGATGTTCAATTCTTATAAGTGCGGAGTCGCTGACAGAAGCTACTGTTAGATTCATTTTACCTAGTGTGAAATTTATCGCTCCTGTATTTTTTATTACTTTTTGTTCAGATGAAATTGCTTGAGAAATTCTGTCGAACATATTTAATACAACCATTGCAGGATTGTTTGTAATATCCATTTCTAGTAGGCTGTACTCGCCACTTAGCATTATTTTTTTATTGAGAATATTGAAGTTTTTATCAATAAAACTTATATCCATTGGAACATTTGTGTGAAAATTTGTATTCCCATATTTCATTTGACGAACATAAACTTTTACATGATATTGAAGGTTTACTTTGCTTACTATAAAAGAATCTATTGAAAAATGAGCCCAGCCAGGTTGATAAATCCAATCTTCAAAAAAATGAGATAAATCTACTCCACTATTTTGTGATAAACTTTGTTGGAATTGATCATTTGAAATGCTCTTAAATGCATTTGCTTGCAAAGTATTTCTGATGGTTGATTTGAATAGACTGTCGCCCAAATAACCTCTTAAATTGTGTGCCATAATTGCACCTTTTAAGTATACATGGTCTCCATAAGTATATTCATGTGGAATATCATTTAAATTCAAATCGCCTTCTTTATATCGAACAAAATGCAATAAACTTTCATGTAAGGTTTTGATTCCATTTATATAGGCAGTTTTTCCATAAACTTCTTCTCTAAATAAATATTCAGAAAAACTTGCCCAACCTTCGTTTATCCACATTTCTTCTTGACTACTACAAGTAATATAATCGCCAAACCAATGATGAGATAACTCATGTGCAGCAATTTCTTCGTAAGTAGTTGATCCATTTAAAAAGCTATTCGGAAAAGCAATGTTTGTTGCATGTTCCATAGCACCTTGATTAAAAGGAACAAGCGCGTATCCAACTCGATTCCAAGCATAGGGGCCATAAAATTTCTCATATGTTCTTATAGCATCTTTCAAATGAATTAAAGAAGCTTTTACTTTTGTTGTGTCGCTTGCATTTGCTGCAATTAAAATGGGAATATTCCTTTGCTCCCCACTAAAGTCCATTTTTAAATCAACATAATTTCCAACGGCAACGGATGCTAAATAACTAGGGATTTCTTTATCTAACTCCCATGTTCTCGTTCTAGAATTATTGATGTTAGTTACATCGTTTGTTAATTCGCCATTACAATAGGCAATTTTACCAGCGTTTGTGGTGATGTTAAATGTATATAAAGAACGTTCTTTGAAATTATCTAAACATGGAAACCAAACCCGACCATATACGTGAGGATTTGCACCAAATCCAACTCCTAAATTATAAGCGATACCATTTTGAAAATAAAACCCGCCCCAACCAGTAGCATCTACCTGTGGAGTTCCATGGTAATAAACAGTAAGATTTACAGTATCTGAAATTTGAAATGTATTATTTAAGTTTATAGAAATTAATGTATCATTATAATGATAATTCAATTTGGTATTTCCAATTAAAATGGAATCTACTGTTAACTTCAATAAATCAATTCTTAAGTAACGGAATCCATTAACTTTTGGATGAAATTTTAAAATAGTATTACCACTAATTTTTTTTCCAGAAAAATCTGTTATGTCTAAGTTAATGGTGTATTTTAAAATATCAACAGTATCACTTCTTGGATCGTATGTTTTTGCAAAAGACGAATTTACGCCAGTATGTCTATAAACACTTTCTTGGGCTAAACAATTTATAACAATTAGACCAAAGAATGCAAAAAGGAAAGGTAACTTCATAAATATAATTTGAACAATTTATTAATTTGAACAATTTGAACAATTATCCTAATTCCAACGAGCACACAAGCACATTAGCACACGAATTCATTATCTGACTCTCTTCCAAGTATCTGTTCTGCCAATCATTGATATCCCAATATAACCTCTTACTTCCAAGGTGTTTTCATCAATCAATTTAATGTTGCAACTATATGTTTTTCCATTTTCAGAATCGTAGATAGTTCCTTCATCCCAGGTGTTATGTCCATCATATTCAAATCCAAGCATGTTTACATTCCCAAGTATTGGATTATTTCTTTTAGTGGCATCCGGATTATTTTTATCAACTTTTGGAAGACCTTTTTCATTTAAAGGTTCTTTAATCCAAGCAATTTTACCAGCATATTTTTCTCCATATTTATAGATCTGAATATGTGCTTTTCCATTACCAACTAACCATTTCCCTATTATTTTATCAGCTTCGTTATTAGATGAATTTCCCAAAAATGGGACCATTAAAAGTAAGGTAAGTACAACAAGAACAGTCTTTTTCATATTATGAGGTTTTTAGTTATGTACTAAAATACACAATTCTGATTAAATTCAATCGTATCAATTCTTATATTTAGGCCAAAATATTACAATATGAGTGTTTCTATAGGTACCCCTCTGTCTAAATCGGCAACCAAAGTAATGATGTTAGGTTCAGGAGAATTGGGAAAAGAGGTAGTGATTGAATTTCAACGATATGGTGTAGAAGTAATTGCCGTTGATAAGTATGCAAATGCGCCAGCAATGCAAGTAGCGCATAGATCATATGTAATATCTATGTTAGATGAAAATGCATTAGCAGAAATTATAAGGAAAGAAAAGCCAGATTTTATAGTACCTGAAGTAGAGGCTATCGCAACACACACTTTAAAAGAATTAGAAAAAGAGGGGTTTAATATTATACCTACCGCAAACGCAACTTGGTTAACGATGAACCGAGAAGGGATTAGGAGTTTAGCTGCTGAAGAGTTAAAATTAAAAACATCTAACTATAAATTCGCTGGTACAAAAGAAGAGTTTGATGAAGCTGTGAATTTTATAGGATTTCCTTGTGTGGTAAAACCGATAATGAGTTCATCTGGGAAAGGGCAAAGCGTTATAAAATCGGCAGCCGATATTGATTATGCTTGGCAATATGCACAAGAAGGAGGTAGAAGTGGTGGTGGTAGAGTTATCATTGAGGGTTTCGTTGATTTTGATTTTGAAATTACATTGTTAACGGTTTCACATTGTGATGGAATTAGCTTTTGTGAACCAATTGGACACCGACAAGAACATGGCGATTACCAAGAATCATGGCAACCACAACCGATGACATCCGTTGCTCTTGCTAAAGCACAACAAATGGCCGAGGCAGTAGTGAAAGCTTTAGGAGGAAGAGGAATCTTTGGAGTAGAATTTTTTGTGAAAGACACGGAAGTGTATTTTTCAGAATTATCTCCTCGTCCGCACGATACAGGTATGGTGACGATGATCTCGCAAGATTTATCGGAATTTGCATTGCACGTTAGAGCGATTTTAAATTTACCAATTCCTCAAATAAAATTACTTGGCCCAGCTGCAAGTAAAGTTATTTTAGTAAAAGGTAATTCCAATGACATTACTTTCCATGGTATTGATGAAGCGTTACGTTTTCCAAATACACAATTACGGTTATTTGGTAAGCCAGAAGTTCAAGGTGAAAGAAGAATGGGAGTTTGTTTAGCATTGGCTGAGAATATAGAAAAAGCTAGGGAAGTGGCGAATGCTATGAGTGAGAAAATAATTAGCACATTGGCAAATTAAAAAGAAATGGAAGACTATAAAGATAAAATTGTTTGGATAACTGGAGCGAGTTCTGGTATTGGAGAGGCATTGGCTTATTCTTTTGCAAAAAAAGGAGCGAAATTAATTTTGTCTGGAAGAAACGAGGAAGCATTAGAGTTGGTCAAAAATAATTGTTTGTTATTTACGGCAGATTGCGCAGTAATTGCATTTGACATGCTTAATATTAGCAGTTTTCCTAAATATGTTCAGCAAGCAAGAAATCAATTCGGGCGGATAGATTTTTTATGTAATAATGCAGGGATTAGTCAACGTTCATTAATTACAGATACTCCTTTAGAAATAGATAGAAAAGTAATGGAGCTTGATTATTTTTCACAAATTGCTTTAACAAAAGAATTGCTACCGACATTTATAGAGCAAAAATCTGGACATATAATAGTATTAAGTAGTGTAGCTGGAAAGTATGGTTTTCATTACCGTTCGGCCTATAGTGCTGCAAAGCATGCTTTAGTTGGTTTTTTTGAAACCTTAAGATTAGAGTTGAAAGATATTCCAATTTATGTTACTTTAGTTTACCCTGGTAGAATACATACTAATATTTCTATTAATGCAATTACAGCAACGGGTAATAAACATGGTGTGATGGACGAAGCTCAAGAAAATGGAATTGCAGCAGACCTTTGTGCAGAAAAAATAACAAAGGCTGTTCTGAAAAAGAAAGTTGAGCTTTTAATAGGAAGAGAAGAATTAATACTTGTTTATTTAAAAAGATGGATGCCTTCTTTGTATTACAAATTTGTGTTAAAAGTAAAGGCCAATAATTAATAAAATACATATGGAAAACTCTCAAAAAGTAATTATTAGTGGAATACAACAAGTAGGTATTGGTGTTAAAGATGCTGAAGAAGCATGGAAATGGTATAGAAAACATTTTAGTATGGATATTCCTGTTTTTAAGGATGCAGCAGTTGCTAATTTGATGCAAAGATATACTGGGAATGAAGCTAGAGAACGATATGCTATACTTGCTATAAACATGGCGGGAGGAGGAGGATTTGAAATTTGGCAATACACAAAACGAATCCCAGAAGCACCTAAATTTGATATAAAATTAGGTGATTTAGGTATATTTTCTGCAAAAATAAAATGCAGAGATGTAGCTGAAATGTATTCGTATGCAAAGAATCAAAATTTAAATGTGTTAACGGAATTGGCTAAAAACCCAAGTGGAGATTTGCATTTTTATTTAAAAGATCCTTATAATAATATTTTCGAAATTGTACAAGAAAGTGATTGGTATAAAAACAGAAAAGATTTAACTGGTGGAATTGCTGGCTGTTCAATAGGAGTAACAGATATTGATAGATCAATAAAATTTTATAAAGAGGTTTTAGGGTTTGATAATATTATATATGATGTTGTTGGAAACCATAACGATTTAAAGGGATTAGCAGGTGGAGAAGATTCGTTCAGAAGAGTTTTATTAAAACATACTAATCCTAGAATAGGCGGTTTTAGTAAATTATTTGGTCCTTCACAAATAGAATTATTTGAAGTAAAAAATAGAACACAAAATAAAATATTTGAAAATAGATTTTGGGGCGATTTGGGTTTTATTCATTTGTGTTTTGATGTAAATGGAATGAAGGCACTGGAGGAAAAATGTGCTAAGTTAAATTATCCTTTTACTGTTAATAGCGCAGATAGTTTTGATATGGGAGAAGCAGCTGGACATTTCACTTATACCGAAGACCCTGATGGAACTCTAATTGAATTTGTTGAAACGCATAAAGTGCCCATTATGAAAAAATTTGGTTGGTATTTAAATTTAAAAAGTAGAAATCCAGAGAAAAACCTTCCGAATTGGATGATTAATGCATTATCCTTACAAAGAGTTAAAGATTAGAAATAAAAAATTCCCTAGAAGAACCTCAATTCAATTATGCCTATATTTAGGAGTTGGATTGAGGTTTTTTTTATTAAATTTATACATAATGCAAAAAATCATTGTTAGGCTATTATTACTTGTTGTTACCCCGTTATGGGTGGCTTGTTCTAACAAGATAAAAGTGATTGATAAAAGTGTTGTAAGAGAATTACCAGGCATACAGAATGGATTAATAATGGCAAATTATAAAGTAAGTTTAATTGCTAAAACGTCTTCCGAAAAGTTGAAATTTAATTCTGCTTCTATTCATGAATCTAATACACCTGTTAAATTATTTAGTATAAAAGGTGGAGAAATAAACATATTCGAAAAGGGCGATACGATTGTTTTAAGAGTATCATTTATTGAGAATGATGTAAGTGTTTCCGATTATACAAAACAGGAAGTAATATTTAGTTATTCTTTAAATAAAAAAGCTAAAAAAATTAATATAGATAATTTTAAGATTTTACAATTGCCAATTAATCAATAATAATTATGAAAAGATTTTTATTAATTCTTTCCTTATTCTTTGTAGCAAATACAATGTTTGCGCAAGAACAATCGTGGGTTAGCATGATGCAAGATCCAAATGCAAATTTTTACGACATTCAAAAAGCATTTTATGCAGAATGGAAAGATAAAACTCCTGAAAAAGGCCAAGGATTTAAGCAATTTAAACGTTGGGAAAATTTTATGGAACCCCGTGTATATCCAAGTGGTAGATTACCACAAGATATTATATCGAATGAATTGATAAAAGTTTTTAATGATAACAACAAGAAAAATAGAGGACAAGCACAAGTTGCTAATTGGCAACCGCTAGGGCCAACCTCTGTTCCAAGCAATGGTTTAAGTTATGCATCCTCTGGTATAGGAAGAGTAAATTGTGTACGATTTGATCCAACAAATACAAACAATGTATGGGTTGGTACACCAGGTGGAGGATTATGGAAATCAACAAATGGCGGTGCTTCATGGAATACCAATACAGATGCATTTGCAACCCTAGGGATTTCTGATATTGCTATTGATCCCACAAACTCTAATATTATGTATGTTGCCACCGGAGATGCAGATGGAAGTTCTACCTATAGCATTGGAATTTTAAAATCTATTGATGGTGGAGTAACTTGGAATACAACTGGTCTAACATATGTTACATCGAGTTTTAGAAAAGTAGCAAGGATATTAATTAACCCAAGCAATCCAAACATAATTATTGCAGCAACAAATTTAGGAATTTATAGAAGCGCAAATGCTGGTACAACTTTTTCTACAATAATTGCAAGTGGTACATTTTACGATTTAGAATTTAAACCAGGCGATCCAACAGTTGTTTACGCTGCTAGTTATAATGGAAGCGGAAATGCAACTTGCTATTATTCTACAAATGGTGGAACTAGTTTTACTACAGCAACTGGAACTCCAACTTCAGACGCAGAAAGAATTTCTATTGCAGTTTCTCCTGCAAATCCTTCATTAGTTTATGCTTTGATAGCAAATTCTACTAATTCAGGTTATAAGGGATTATACAAGTCTACCAATTCCGGTGTGTCTTATACTTTAGTAAATAGCACCCCAAATATTTTAGCAAGTGATGAAAATGCAGCAAATACTGGAGGTCAAGGATGGTATGATTTGGCATTAGCGGTGTCTCCTTTAGATGCAAATGAGATTTATGTTGGGGGGATAAATATTTGGAAATCGATAAATGGCGGAACTAGTTTTACAATTACTAGCCATTGGTATGCAGGTTCAAGTGGAACATTGCCATTTGCTCATGCAGATCAACATTACCTAGAATTTTTGCCAAACTCATCTACTATTATTGCTTGCAATGATGGTGGTATTAGAAAGTCAACTAATAATGGATCTAGCTGGACAGACTTAAGCAATGGCTTACAAATAATGCAATTTTATAAAATTAGTGGATCAGTGCAGAATGCAAGCATTATATATGGAGGCGCTCAGGATAATGGAACAAATAGAAAGGTTGGGACTGCATGGAATTCTTGTTATGGAGGTGATGGAATGAAATGTTTGGTAGATCCAACTACTTCAAATATTGTATACGCATCAACTCAATATGGAGGATTAGTGAAATCTACAAATGGTGGAGTTAATTTTAGTAGTATAAAACCAGCCGGTGCTCCAAATGGCGATTGGATTACGCCTTATGATTTAGGCTCTACAACAACAAGTACTATATATGCAGGATATACTGAAATTTATAAATCAACTAATAGTGGAACCTCTTGGACAACCTTAACAAGTAATTTAACTTCTGGTTTCGTATACTCTAATTTGGTGGTTGCTCCAAGTAATGAATTGTATGTTTACGCTTCAACCTTAACTAAAATATTTAAAACTACTAATGGTGGTACAGCTTGGACAAACATTACCTCAGGATTGCCAGTATCATCTGCAAGTATAACAGGCATTGCAGTAGCATCAGACGATCCGAATAAAATTTACGTTACTTTTTCTGGATATAGTGCGGCGAACAAAGTATTCATGTCGACAAACGGAGGAACAAGCTGGACTAATATTTCATCTGGATTGCCAAACCTTCCTGTGAATTGTATTGAATTGCAGAATGGCTCGGAGGGTGCAATGTACATAGGTACAGATATAGGTGTTTACTATAAAAGTAATTCAGTTGCATGGACTACTTTTATGACCAATTTGCCTAATGTAAGTGTGAGAGATTTGGAAATTCATTATGGTACAAATAAAATTAGAGCTGGAACTTTCGGTAGAGGAATTTGGGAATCGGATTTATATAATACACCAGCAGCATTGGCTCCTGTAGCAGATTTTAGTGTAAACAATTCAACCGTAACTGCCGGACAGTCTGTAACATTTACAGATTTATCAGTTAATATTCCTACATCATGGAAATGGACATTTACAGGTGGAAATCCATCCACTTCAACTGTACAAAATCCAACTGTTATTTATTCAACAGCAGGTACGTATTCTGTAAAATTAAAATCTTCTAATGCAACTGGATCAGATTCTACTACTAAATTAGCTTACATTACAGTTAATGCTCCTGGTAGTGCTACTTGTAGATCGTGGGATGTACAAGCCTCGGGATTTACAACAGCAAGTAGAGGAATAGAAAGCATGGATGTTGTAAACCAAAATGTAGTATGGGCATTAGCATACGATGGAAGTGGAAGTAGTGCAACAATTCGTGATTATACAAAAACAATTAATGGGGGCTCAACGTGGACACCTGGTACTGTAAATGCAACTGGATTAACAGCTTCATATGCGCTATCAAACATTAGCGCTATTCATCAAGATACTGCTTGGGTTGCTGTGTATCCAACCACTGCAGCTATTGCAGCACAAGGGATATATGTTACTTATAATGGTGGAACTACTTGGGCAAGGCAAGCAACTGCTTCTTTTAGTACTTCTACTTCTTTTGCAAATTGGGTTCATTTTTTTAATAAGAACGATGGTGTTGCAATGGGAGATCCAGCAGGAGGATTTTTTGAAATTTATACAACTTCAAATGGCGGCACTACTTGGACAAGAGTGGTAACTGGAAATATTCCTGCACCAATTGCCTCGGATGAATATGGAACAGTCGGATATTTTACTGCGGTAGGAAATACTGTTTGGTTTTTAACAACAAAAGGCAGAATTATTAAGAGCACAAATAAGGGGGCGACTTGGACTGCTGCAAGCACACCATTAGGTACTACAGTTACGCTAACTAATATTGCATTTAAAGATCAATTAAATGGATTGATTACTGGGCAAGATGCCACTACTTCCGCAGATATTGGAATTTATAAAACATCGGATGGTGGTACAACATGGAGTTTACTTACTACCAACACAGCCGGAATTACAAATAAATCGGGTATATGTTATGTGCCTGGAACCACAAGTACCTATTATATTTCAGGTGCAGCAACTAATGGTTCTGGTTCAGCATTTTCTAATGATGATGGTGCAACTTGGACAAGTATAGATGCAATTCAACATACTGCGATAGAATTTTTTAATGAGTCGAATGGATGGTCAGGTGGATTTAATACAAGCTCTACAGTAGGGGGGATTTTTAAAATTGCTTCCTCTGCGTTAACCGCAACAATTAATACACCAAGTTCTAATAGTTTCTGTGTAAATGATTCATTGGTTTTATCTGCAAATACAGGAGCAAATTATACTTACCAATGGTATAATAATGCGAACCCAATTAGTGGTGCAATAAATGCAACTTATGCTGCAAAAGTAGCAGGTAATTATACTGTAGAAGTTTTTGAAAACGGCTGCTCTGCGCTGTCTGCAGGAGTAGCACTTACAACTATACCAGCACCTACTAAGCCAACGATAACTGGAACCTTATCTTTTTGTAATGGAGATAGTTCAACATTAACGTCAAGCCTAGCAAGCACCTATCAATGGTATAAAAACAATACATTGTTACCAAACGAAAACCTAAGAACACTAAACGTGAAAAATGCTGGAAACTATACAGTGAAAATAACAGATGCCTCTAGTTGTTTTAATACTTCAGATGCAGCTAATGTTCAAGTAGTGGCAATTCCATCAAAACCAACCATAAGCTTCATAGGAGATAATCAATTATGTGAAGGAGAAAGTGTATTACTTATTTCAAGTGCTTCAAATAATAACAAATGGTATAAAGATGGTGTAGCAATTGCAGGTGCAACACAAGCAACACTAGATGTTAATACAACAGGTGCATATACTGTAGAAGTTAGTACTACCACAGGAGGTTGTTTAAATACTTCCGACACAACAAATATTATTGTAACACCACTTCCTGCAAAGCCAATAATTACCAGAGATTCATTAACGTTAACCTCAACCCCAGCTTTTGCCTATCAGTGGTTTAAAGAGGAAGTAATTATTGTAAATGCAACCACACAAACATACACTGTGTCTAGCACTGGTGATTATAAAGTTAGAGTTAGAGATGCTGCCGATTGCGAAGCTTTTTCGGAAATAATGAACGTTGTAGTTACTGGAATATTCAATAATTCTCCTAGTACTATTGCTGTTTATCCTAACCCCGTGAAGAACTTATTGAAAGTGTCTGGTATTGGAAATCATGTATCAGGAATTGTTTATAATTATTTGGGTGAAAAAGTATTAGATGCATTCATTATCAACGGTCAGTTAGATGTATCTAATTTATCTAATGGTATTTATATTCTTAAAACAGAGCAAGGAATAGCAAGATTCATTAAGAACTAATTATTTGGGTAGATAAAGTAAGGATTTAATTGAGGATGTAGGAGATAAAATTATTTTCAATATTCGAGAGATAATTGGATGGCAGCAAGAATTAAACAACAATACCTTAATCGTTTATTGCGATGAATATTATAAGGAATTATATTATCCTTTGTCTTATTATGAAAGCTATAGAAAGGTGTTAAATTCTGCTGCCGATTTCAATAAGATTTCCATTCTAATTCAGAAATTATAACTAACAAAAAAAGGGTTCTTTGCTTTGGCAAAGAACCCTTTTTTTTAATACTAAATACTAAATACGATTTACGTAATACGTAATACGTTTTACGTATTTCTTAATTCTTAATTAATTTTATAGTAGTAGGATAATTATCAACCATAATCTTCACTAAGTATAAACCAGAAGATAATTCAGACATTTGAATTGGTAATTGCATTTCTCCATTTAACATTCCATAATCTTTAGTTGCTACTTTAGCACCATTCATATTGAATATTTCTACTTGAACGTTTGCATCTTTAACTAATGACAAAAGAATATTTGATAAATCAGTACCTGGGTTTGGTGCAATACGAATTGCATCTGGTCCAGCTAATTTTTCAATACCTGTAACATTACCACCAATTTCGGTTCCGATAACATAGCCATTAGATACGGCGTCATTAATTTTAGTAGCACTAGCATTAACTGTAACACCATTTGGATCTAACATAATACCAACAATGTTCATTTTAGATGGATTCCAATTAGCTGGTAAAATGTAAGTATAAGTATGAGTAACCGATTGTCCGCTATCTGTAGTAGTAGCGAATGAATTAGGGTAACCCTCAAATCCTGGAACGATAATACGAGCAACATGGTCGTAAATCATTTTGCTTGCAGGAACAGGATTTGCAAGTAATTCGAAACCACCCATAGCACCAGCTGCACCACCTGCATAAGCATTTGATTGGTTATAAGCAGAACCTGTACCTCTAACACTGTCTTGAGTTAATACACAAGCCAATCTGTAATCGCCAGCAATATCTTTGTTTAATGTTGAAGTAATAGAAACTTTTAATTCTCTAGTAACATCATTATAAGTAGCACCATTTTTTAACGTTGCTTCAGGAGCAACAACTATTCTTTGAATAAAATCTGCTTCCATATCAGAAGGGTCGATAACAGTTAACCTATCAGATAAGATACTTGGATAACCAGGTATTGCGGCACTTACAGCAGCATCATAATCTACTAAGGTCATAGGGTCTGCATTGTGTACTGCAACTCCAGCAAAATAGCCTTCGTAGTTTTTAGCCATCATGTCCATGAATACAGCACCACGTGGGCACCATTGACACCATGTTCCAGTTCCTTCTTCCGCTAGTACAACTTTTCCTGCTGCAGGTATAACAGTTGTAATTACAATTGTTTTAGTATTATCCAACAAATCATCATCGCTAGCTAAACCATTGATATTATAAATAGTTAACGTAGCGGTATCATTATTTGCAGGTAATAAGAAATCTTCTGTAATATCAATATTAAATTCTGCTAACGATGCAATATTTAAGCCCGTTAATGTATCAGCAATCGTTGTTCCTTTGTGGGTTAAAGAATAATTGAAAGATGTAATTGCAGTAACACCCAAATTTCTAACAGAAATTTTTGGTTTACGTATTTGTCCTGCTAAGCCATTTGGAATATTAATACTTCCAGCTGCTGCATTTAAACTAGGTAATACGTATGGAGTTAAAGAATAAGATACATCATCAACCCAAAAACTTGCAGAAGCATTTGCTGGGTAAATATCAATCGATGCAATTTTATTAGTTACGTTAGAAAATGTACCAACAGATGAACTATCTACAAATACTTCCCATTGGTTTGTGCTAAGGTTTGCTTTTACCTTTAACTGAAACCATTGATTTTGAGGATAACTAGCAGTAATGTAAGTAGTAGATACATTGTTTATTTGTAACGATCCATCAGCATTCATGTAGCAATCCATTGCCCATGTAGTTCCAATGGTATTTTCTGCTTGAAAATTGAAATAGGCAGATTTTGCAGTTGGTACTTTAAACCATGCTTTAAATTCGAATACTCCTTGAGTATGCGGGCCTGCAAATGGTAATACAACGTCTGCTGGTCCACCAGTAGAACTAGTAGAAGAGAAGTAAATTGATTTGGTGCCACTGTGTGCTTCAGTTGTTACAACATTCACATCTTCTGTACCACCATCTCCATTGCTCCATGTCGTCCAGTTTGGAGACTGAGGGCCTAATTTAGAACCTGCTGTATAGCTCTCA
>CALRIM020000016.1:0-26264 GCA_943360385.1 Rhizobium sp. Q54
TGAACTATTAAAATACCTTTCATTAAATGATATTGATTTAGTAATATTATCATAATTATGAAAATTAAAACGAAATTAAACTTAGGAGTTGGTCTTCTATTTATACTGATACTATTATTAAGTTTAGTGGGTGCATTTTACATTTATGCGCTTAAATCCGACACCTCCAATATTCTTGTTTCGAATTACAATTCATTAGAATATTCTAGGAAAATGTTGAGCTCACTTAGTGAGAATAATCCAAAATCATTAGAACAATTTGAATCTAGTTTAATTAAACAAGAAGCAAATCTAACAGAAGAAGGAGAAAAAGAAGCGACAAAGGAAGTTAGGACTGCGTTAAATAAATTCAAACAAGATAAAACCAATAGTTCCAATATTCTACAAATACAAAACGGAATATTTAAGATTATGAACTTAAATATGATCGCCATCAACAGGAAAAGCCAAGTTGCCTTAAATACAGCTAATCGTGCAGTCTTCTGGATTGCTATCACTGGATTATTATGTTTTATTATTGCATTTACATTATTAGTAAATCTGCCTTCAAATATTGCCAACCCAATTAATGAACTAACTGAAAGTATAAAACAGATTGCTGCCAAAAACTACTCTGAAAGAGTGCATTTCGAGAGCCATAATGAATTCGGTGAATTAGCTAGCTCCTTCAATGTAATGGCTAAAAAACTAGAAGAATATAGCAATAGTAGTTTAGCAAAATTAATGAAAGAAAAAAAACGCATCGAAACCCTAATAAATAACATGCAAGATCCTGTTATTGGATTAGATGAAAACCTAGATATTCTTTTTGTGAATGATGAAGCAATAAAGATAATCAATATTAAAAAAGAGGATTTAATTGGTATTAACATAAAAAAGATTTCAGAAAAAAATGACCTCATTAGACTATTAACGAAAGAATTTGGCATAGAAAAAATAGATCCCAAAAGCAAGCAAGAGCCTATAAAAATATACACCGAAAACAAAGAAGGGTATTTTGAAAAAGAAACTATTCATATTTCTATAACACCAATTGGGGAAACAACTAAACAAGTTATTGGGCACGTTATTTTATTAAGAAATATAACTGAATATAAAGAACTAGATTTTGCAAAGACTAATTTCATTGCTACTGTTTCTCATGAATTTAAGACCCCCATTTCCTCTATTAAAATGAGTTTACAATTATTAGAGAATAAACAAATTGGAAACCTGAATAGTGAACAGATGCATCTGATTAGTAGTATTAAGGAAGACGCAAATAGACTATTAAAGATTACAGGTGAATTACTTAATATGACTCAAGTAGAAAGTGGAAATATTCAATTAAACATTATCCCTTCAGACATAGTTGAGATTTTAAATTATGCTTTAGATACAGTTAAAATACAAGCCGAACAAAAAAATATTCAAATTTTACTTGATGTCCCTAATAATCTGCCAAAAGTAAATGTTGATAATGAAAAAACGGCATGGGTGCTAACAAATTTAATATCTAATGCCATAAGATATTCTTATGATAATTCTTCCATAAACATAAATATTATATACTCTTCTGATGTTATTGAACTTCAAGTGAAGGATTATGGACAAGGCATATCCGATCAGTATAAAGACAAGATTTTTAATCGGTATTTTAGGGTGCCTGGTACAAATAAGGAGGGTACTGGCCTTGGATTAGCAATAAGTAAAGAATTTATTGAAGCTCAGGGCGGTAATATCTCTGTGGAAAGTGAATATGGATTAGGGAGTACATTTATAATTACACTACTTCCGTCCTAATTTTATTTAAATTTTGAATTTAGTTCACTAACTTAGAGTAACCAATCTAAAAAACACCATGAATGTATTAAAAAGAATCTTATATGCAATTGCAGCTCTATTTGCAATCGTATTAATTGTTGCGGCTATTATGCCCAAAGACATGTCATTATCATCTGAAGTTGTAATTGCAAAACCAATTCAAGAAGTTTATGACTATGTTAAAATGCTCGATAACCAAAAGTATTATAGTAAATGGGTGATGACAGATCCTAATGTAAAAATTACTATGACCGGTACAGATGGTACTGTTGGTGCAATTTCTGCATGGGAAAGTGATAATAAAGATGTAGGCGTTGGAGAGCAAGAAATAAAAGCTATGGTTGATAAAGAACGTATTGATTACGAATTACGTTTCAAAAAACCATTTGAAGCAACAAATACAGCCTATACCACTTTCGAAGCTATAGATAGTACTCATACAAAAGTGGTGAATGGATTTAATAGCACTATGCCATTCCCAATGAACCTTATGATGCCGATGGTGAAAAAGATGCTAGGAGAAGACATGGCAACGAATATGAAAAATTTGAACGAACAACTGACTAAAAACTAGTACTGTAGTATTGAGTAGCTAGTAGCTAGAAATCTAAAGAAGGTTTCACGTTAGTAATTGGAAACTTTAATTTATCAATAACCTTCTAGCTACTAGCTTAGTGTAAAATTCAACCTTAGTAATCGGGAACTTTCAATTTATCAATAGCCTTCTAGCTACTAGTTGTGTAAAATTTAACTTTAGTAATTAGAAACTTTTAATTTATCATTAACTTTCTAGCTAATAGCTTGTGTAAAATTCAACTTTAGTAATTAGAAACTTTTAATTTATCAATAGCCTTCTAGCTACTCAATACTAACCACTATCAAAAAAAATGTTCAGGCATAAAGGAAAAAACAGAACCTATAAACACAACTTACTGCTTGCTGCATTATTATCGTCGAACGCTGGATTAGTAAATATTACCGGAGTGCTTTCAATAAGTGTACTTACCACCAATGTTACGGGACACTTTGCATTCTTTGCTGAAGAGCTATCTCTTAATCACTATCAACTTGCATTAAACTTCTTAATTTATATTTTTTCTTTCCTATTAGGATCTTTCTTCTCAAGTGTATTAACAGAATATTTTGAATCTCGAGAAAGAAAAACATCACATGGGCTTTCTATGAGTATCGAAATTCTATTATTATTTTGTGTTGGATACTACTTTAAATTTTTAGATCATACCTTATCTCCTCATGTTATTGCTTCAATCCTACTGTTTTCTATGGGTATGCAAAATTCATTAGTCACACAAATCTCAAACTCTACAGTACGTACTACTCATTTAACAGGTTTATTTACAGATTTGGGAATAGAATTATCGCAATTGTTTTTTCATAAAAAAACTGAAGAGAAGAAGCTGCTCTGGAAAAGCATTAATCTTCGATTTGCTATTATCTTTTTCTTTTTTATAGGTGGTGTTATTGGCGGATATTTATTTAAATTTATTCAAGAAGGGACCTTAATGCTAGCTTCATTTATTTTGATGTTTGCACTTCTTTTTGATGTATTTAGAATGCAATACTTTAAACTAGTAAGGAAGTAGCTAGTAATGGACTTGAGATATGAGATTTGAGAAACTAAAATATTTAGGACTTTGTTTGATATTAGTAATTAGTATCGTAGTAAATGCTAGTGCACAAAGGTCTTATACTACTATGCCTGTGAAGATGATTGTGGGCGATTTAAAAGGAATGTCTGGTACATATAAAGGCTATGAAATGCTTATAAACCAATCGTCTCCAGATTATACATTTAATTTAATTTTAGAAAAGGGCGTCAGTTTTTGCTTTTTTATCAACCAATATATTTCTGGAAAAGATACTTCTTGCTTGTCCATGTTAAATATTAATAGTGCGGAAGAAAAATCATTCTACAAACAACTTCAAAAATTAAATAAAGAACGAGAATACAGAAACAGAATAATTGTTATCCCAATTGATTTAGAATATTCTGATAATTTTAGAACTGTATTAAATGTAGCTTACTACATGATTAAAAAAGTTAGTAATGAGCGCTATCAAAAAATCGCAGACAGTATTTATAACGATGCCAATAAAGCAAATCATGTTAAAGCAAAGGATTTATTTCGCCTAATAGATAGTACACGAATGTCATATTTAATGACAGATGATAGCACTCTTCAACGAATAAAAAAAAACCTCTACTTAACTACCGAATTAGGTGCACCTTATTCTAATGATTGGTTTAGGAAACGTGAGAAAATTTTGTTAACTAATTTCAATAAAACCACCACTACTTTAAACAGATTTTGTTTTATTACCGACATTAAACACATGCCTAATAGTAATGAAAACAAGCCTTTCCTTAAATATACAGATTTAAAATCTTTTGGAGTAGATTGTTATTATCCTATATATTTTAATCATTATACTAGTAGTACATACACTAAAGCATTTTATTGTATGAATAGCAAAAATCCATTTAAATGGAATAAGAAATTATTCCAACAATTTAACTCTAAAAAAGGTGCTTGGCTAATGAGTACTACCAAAGCAAACTATATAATAATTTCTAACTAATTACTGTTGATGAAAACACCATTGAAAAATTTGCTCTATGGTAATTATTTCTATGGCATTTGTGCAGTGGCGTTAACAATAGAAGCAACACTTCAACAAAACCTCCCCTTTTTAAACCCATTATATTATTTAATAGTTTTCTTTGGCACTGTATACTACTACTCAAAAGCATACACACATTTAAATGACTCAAAGAGTACCAACCCTAGAATAAAATGGTATTATCAAAATTCAAAATCAATTAACTTCCGCCAAAACTTAATGCTTATTGTACTCTTTTTACTTTGTATCTTCTATTGCTATTCTCAATATCCACTACTCACTACCCACTACTCATATCTCATATCTCATATCTCACTACTTATCATTTTCCCCATAGCTGGCCTACTCTACTACCAAAATCTACGCAGCATTGGTTGGCTAAAACCTATACTCATTGGATTTACATGGTCTGGCATCGTAACTGTTTACCCTATAGTATTTGCTAGCATTGAACAACATCAATCAATCAACATTTCGTTAATAAACATTTTATTATTTATTAAAAACATGATGTTTGTGTTGATACTATGTGTTCTATTTGATATAAAAGATTATGCGGCTGATTATAATAAAAGTGTTAAAACCTTTGTGGTAAAATATGGACTAAGAAAAACAATATTTTATATCTGTCTACCATTATCCCTTTTAGGCTTAGGTACATTTATTATATATGGAATTACTCATGATTTTTCGGCAATGAAACTGGTACTAAACCTAATTCCATTTATCTTCCTATTCATAGTTGCCTACTCCTTGAAAAGTAGGCGAAGCATTATTTATTATTTATTTATTATTGATGGGATGATGTTGTTAAAAGCAATTTGTGGATCTATAGCCATGTATTATTTCTAATAAAAACTACTCCTAATAAAAAAAGCTACCTCTTTTCAGAGATAGCCTTTCTTCTGTGTTTGTAAAACCTTATTGTATTTATTTTATATTAAATGAATAGAAATATTTCGAGTAAGGATTCTGAGGATAAACACCTTCCACAAGCAACATGTTGCTTTCGCTTGCATTTATTGCATCATCTACATCCTCTGGTGTATTTACAGACTTATTATTCAATCTAGTAATAATAAACCCTTCTCTAATTCCATTGTTTTTTAATTTACCAGGTTTAAGGGCATTTATTTTTACACCACTTTCTACTTTTAAACTTTTCTTTTCACTATCAGTTAACTTCGAGAAATCTGCACCTAATAAAGCATTTACATTAACTGCTTCTTTCTTTTTTAATTCAGTTAGATTATCCTCTCCGCGCAAAATTACTGCCAATACTTTTTCTTTACTTTCTCTAATAACTTTAACGTCAATTTTATCTCCAGGGCGGTGACGACCAATTTGCTCTGTTAACTCTGAAGTACTGTTTACATCTACACCCGCAATTGAGGTCACTACATCACCTTTTTTCAATCCAGCTGCATCTGCAGCACCTCCATCATTTACTGTAGCTAATAAAACACCTCTTGTATTCTTTAGTCCATTTTCTTTCGCCACTTCAGAATTTACCTCTTGAATTTGTACTCCTAAAAATGCTCGTTGAACTTTACCGAATTCCAAAAGATCATCCATCACTTTACGAACTAAATTTACTGGAACTGCAAATGAATAACCAGCATATGAACCTGTTTGAGATGCGATGGCAGTATTAATGCCAATTAGTTCTCCTCTTGTTGAAACCAAGGCACCACCACTGTTTCCTGGGTTAACAGCAGCATCGGTTTGAATAAATGATTCGATAGGGAAAATATTTGCCCCATTATCGCCAATAATATTTATATTTCTTCCTTTTGCCGAAACTATACCAGCTGTTACAGTAGAAGTCAAGTTAAATGGATTACCAACTGCCAATACCCACTCACCAATTTTCACATCATCAGAATTTCCATAAACTATAAATGGTAAATTATCTGCATCAATTTTTACTAACGCTAAATCTGTATTAGGATCTGTTCCGATAATTTTTCCCTTAAATGATCTTTTGTCATTTAAAATAACTTCGATTTTATCTGCTCCTTTTACAACGTGATTGTTTGTTACAATATAACCATCGGCAGAAATAATTACACCAGAACCAGAACCCATTTGTGGTCCTCTTTGTCCGAATGGATTACCGAAACCAAATCCTCTATTATCTCCAAAAAAATCACGGAATGGATCCATTGTGTTATCTACACTCTCGTTAATGGTTACTTTAATGTGTACTACACCTGGTACTGTTTTGGCTGCAGCAACCGTAAAGTCTGTTCCTCCATCTGCTGGTTCGGGGTACAATGGTAAACTAGCGAACTGAACCTTTTGTCGCTCTGTAATGGTTTCTGGATTTTTTGTTTCAAAGAATTTGTAGGCAGCAACACCTATAAAACCTCCTAGGCTTGCTATCAATAATCCGATAAAAATGCTCTTTTTCATATTCATTATTCTTTTCGTTTACTGGATTTTTTTTATGCTAATTTAACATTTTCAAAATCAATGCCAGCTAAACGGATACGACTCTAAATAAATTGCCGTACTTTTGTAAAAACCGCATTACATTTTTTATATGCTTTTTAAATTCTATAAATATCAGGGAGCAGGGAACGACTTTATTTTAATTGATAATCGTTCGAAGCAATTTCCGGAAAATAATCCACAACTCTATAACAAATTGTGCGACAGAAGGTTTGGGATAGGTGCTGACGGGATTATGCTCTTGGAGAACCTCTCGGGGTACGATTTTAAAATGGTGTATTTTAACTCTGATGGCAACGAAAGCAGCATGTGTGGTAATGGTGGAAGATGCCTTGTTCGTTTTGCTGAGGAATTAAAAATAACTGAAAATGAGTGTCGCTTTTTGGCAGTTGACGGACCACATTATGCCAAAATTTCTGCGAATACCATCCAATTAGAGATGATTAATGTCCATGGATGGGAAAAATACGGTAGTGATATTACTCTTCAAACCGGATCCCCTCATTACATTACATGGGTCAATAATCTTAGTGAAGTAGATGTATATACTTCTGGAAAAGCAATAAGATATAACGATACTTTTAAATCCATTGGCATCAATGTAAATTTCCTAGAGTTTAAGAACAATTCCCTACATGTTAGAACCTACGAGCGTGGTGTGGAAAATGAAACGCTCTCTTGTGGTACAGGAGTAACTGCTGCTGCCATGGCATATGCAATAAAAGAAAACCTTCAGGGCGATATAAAAGTGCCTATAGAAACACTAGGTGGTAAGCTAGAAGTTTGGTTTAATAGAACAAATGAGGACTTTACCAACGTATATCTAATTGGTCCTGCTGAAAAAGTATTCGAAGGAGATATTAATATCGAAATTTAATTCCGATTCCATTTTTTATTCTTTACATTTGAATTTTTTTAGTGCTATAAATTGACTTAAATTTTTTAACAGTCCATTTGTGGTACGCGTAGATAGCAAAAAGCCTTGTAAATTAGTCTATTCACTTTGTAAACATCCCTATTTGGGGCATGTTATCGAACCCCATATTGTTCAGCTTAATCCAAATGGTAGTTTAACCCTTAGTCATCGTAAACTTTACTCTCAAACTGCAAAAGAATTCGATGCTTTTTTAGATGATCGTGATTATAAACTTATTAAACTTTTAGATCAACTGGATCAAGAGTATATCATAAAAAAATATCATAAAGAAGTAATTCGACCAGCACAATATTTTGCAAAAATTTGGAATGAGAAATTGTATTCTATTGTTCGCCCCATTATCGAAAAAAAATTAGTAGAAGCTATTTCACAAATTGGAGATAAACCTTTTTATGAAATGGGTAAGGAAGGTGATCCGGCAAACAAAAAAATAAATATTGCCAAAGAACAAACCTCTGTTTTATTCCATTTCAGAAGAAGTCCCGAAGGAACCAGATACTTCCCAACTATAAAATACTTGGGTAACCGCATTGAGTTTATGTTTAAGGATGCCGAAATTATTAGTACGCAACCCGCATATATGTTGCTCGATAACGAATTGCTTTTTTTCGAACCAGAATTAGATGGTAAGAAATTAATCCCTTTTTTAAATAAGCGTTTTATCGACATCCCAAAAAATTCTGAAGCCACCTATTTTAAAAAATTCATTGGGCCACTTATAGAGCGTCACAATGTTTATGCTGAAGGATTTCAAATTATTACTGAACAATTTGAAGCGAAACCTTATCTAAAGATGGTGTACGCTTGGAATGATACCATTCAATTAGTCCTTTCTTTTCAATATGGTAAGTATAATTTTCTCTACCAATCGGGTACAAAGGTTTCGGTAAGTGTTGAAAACAAGAATGATGAGTTTGTATTTCACCGTGTGAAAAGATCCTTGCAATGGGAAGCACAAAAAATTGAGGTATTAAAAGAATTAGGACTTACTGCATCAGATGGTTCAGCATTTATATTAAAAACAAACGAACAAGAAGCTGAAGCTGGCACTTACCACAAAATGTTAGAATGGTTAGCAGAAAACAACGAAACCCTTACTGCTGCTGGATTCCAGATTAACCAAGAGGAAGGTGGTAAAAAATATTTCCTTGGTAAAAGTAAAATCGATTTAAAAATAAATGAATCGAACGATTGGTTTGATGTATATGCCATTGTGTATTTTGGGGAAATTGAAGTTCCATTTATAGAATTGAAAGACCATATTTTAAATGGCAAAAAAGAATTTTTACTTCCTAATGGTGAAATAGCAATTATTCCTGAAGAATGGTTTGCGCAATATCAAAATCTATTTCATTTTGCCGAACATGGCAATCAATTAAAATTCAAAAAACATCATATTGGTTTATTAAAAGAATATGCCGATTCGGAATTAGCACAAGTTACTATAGACAGAAAACTTCAACGCTTAACTGAGTTTGAGCGAATTGAAGAAGTAGAGATGCCAGCGCGTTTTAATGGTGAATTACGTCCATACCAAAAAGCTGGATATGATTGGTTTCATTTTTTAAGAAGATGGAATTTCGGAGGATGTTTGGCAGACGATATGGGTTTGGGTAAAACCATTCAAACGTTAGCACTTCTTCAAAAAGTAAAAGAGGATGCTATCATTCAACAATCTCAACCTACTTTATTCGATACTCCTCAAACAAATTTATTTGAACAAGCAAAAGTAATATCAACTGATGTTCCTAGGACATCTCTCATTATAATGCCGACTTCATTAATCCATAACTGGCTTAATGAAGCTAAAAAATTTACACCAGACCTTAAAATACTAGTGTACACAGGAGTTTTAAGAGATAAAGATATTAGCAGATTTTCTAATTACGATGTAGTGCTTACTACTTATGGCATTACTCGTTTAGATATTGATTTGTTTAAACATTTTTTCTTCCATTATATTATTTTGGATGAAAGTCAGATTATTAAAAACCCATCATCAAAAATTTCCAGATCGGTACGTACATTAAAATCGAAATTTAGATTAGTGTTAAGTGGTACGCCAGTAGAAAATTCGGTGGTTGATTTATGGTCGCAGATGGCATTTATAAATCCTGGATTACTAGGCTCACAAGCATTTTTTAGCGATTATTTTGCGGTTCCTATAGATAAAAAACAAGACGAAGAGAAAGCAACAAAACTACAAATGATGATTAAACCATTTGTATTGCGTAGAACAAAGCAACAAGTAGCATCAGAACTTCCACCAAAAATAGAACACTTGTATTATTCGGATATGAGTGAAGATCAGGAAAAAATTTACGAGGAAACAAAATCGTTCTATAGAAATGAATTGCTTAAGATGATTACAGAGCAAGGAGTTGGGCGTTCCCACATACAACTACTTCAAGGCTTAAATAAACTTCGTCAAATTGCCAATCATCCAGCAATGGTGGATAAGGAATTCGAAGGAGAATCTGGTAAGTTTAGCGATATTATTCACACGCTCGAAAATATTTTAACCAAGGGGAATAAGGTTTTAATTTTCTCGCAATTTGTAAAACACCTGGAACTATTTAGGCAGTATTTTAAAAAGCATCATATCCCATTTTCTTATTTAGATGGTTCTACTGTAAACAGGCAAGATGTAGTTACAGAGTTTAAAACAAACGAAGACATACAGGTATTTTTAATTTCTATAAAAGCAGGTGGTGTGGGGTTAAATTTAACGGAAGCAGATTATGTGTTTATACTAGACCCATGGTGGAATCCTGCGGTAGAACAGCAAGCCATAGATAGGACGCACAGAATTGGACAAAAAAATACTGTATTTATTTATAAATTTATAACTAAGAATTCTGTGGAAGAAAAAATATTGGCACTCCAAGAACGTAAGCGAAGAATTGCCGATAGTTTAATTACCACCGAAGAATCGTTTATTAAATCACTTTCGGAAGACGATATCCGAGCAATTTTAGAATAACATGGACTTTAAAAAATTTGCTATTGCTAGTGCTCTATTCGCATTTCTTACAACTGTTGCAGCAGGAGTAGTAATTCCGAACGGAGAAGTACCTATTACTTTACAAAGTGTATTTGTACTCCTAGCGGGATTACTTGCTGGTGCAAATGTTGGACTAACCTCGCAATTAATTTATTTATTAGTTGGAGTATTTTCCCCAGTGTTTGCAGGTGAAATACACGGGATGGATATATTGGGCGACCCAACTGTTGGTTTTTTATTTGCCTTTCCTGTTGCTGCTTTTATAGCTGGTATAATTGGACACGAAGGAAACTTTTGGAAGATAATGTTGGCTGTAGTTTTAGCACAATCATCTTTATACTTATTTGGTGTACTCTTTTTTAAAATGAACACAGAACATAGTTTAAAAGATTCTATAGAAATGGCTTTTATTAATATTGCATTCTGGGGGTATTTAAAAGCTGTGGTTACTGGGGGATTGTATTTTGGGTACTTGCAAATTCAGAAATCGAAAATAGAAAAAGGTAAATAGTTGATCCTATAGGTTATTACTTTTACAAAAACACCTAGAGCTATGAAAATATTAACAATAATACCCATTTCAATTATTGCACTATTTTCATTTTGTGGAATAGGTATGTCATTTTGGGACCAGGTAATTATCAATACAGTACTTTTATAAATGCGTATATTCTACAACTGGGAAAATATATATATCCAATGATAGTAATAATGTTGGCTATTTAACTATGTCAAGACTTGATTCGATAAACAGAATCCTCTCAGGAACTTTCGAATTTAAACCATATTCAATTCTCAATTTTCCTCGCTACCATCAACCCATCCCTTATCGGCAACAACACATTCTCCACTCTTACATCATCTTGAATTTTTTTATTGAAATCTAGTAAGGCTTGTGTGTCTTTATCCATTTTAATAGTTTCATCTATTACTTTACCACTCCACAAAACATTATCGGCAATTATATATCCACCAATGTTTAACTTATCGAAAACCATATCGAAGTAGGTTGCATAATTTTCTTTGTCGGCATCTATAAAAACCACATCGAACATTTCTGTAAGTGTTGGAATAATTTTTAAAGCATCGCCAATGAGGTAATTTAATTTTGATGAATGTTCAAAGAGGGAGAAATATTTTGTAACAATGTTTTCTAACTCTACATTTTTATCGATGGTGGTTAGCTTACCCTTTTCTGTTAACCCTTCGGCCATACAGAGTGCTGAGTAACCCGTGTAAGTTCCTATTTCCAGAATATTGCTAGGGCGAATCATTTTCATAAACATACTCAACACTCTTCCTTGAAAATGCCCAGAGATCATTCTTGGGCGAAGAACTTTTAGTTGGGTTTCTCTATTTAGTTGGTAAAGTAAAGCTGGCTCTGCATCTGTATGCTGCTCTACATAATTTGCTAATTTGTTATCTATAAAATCCATTTTATTCTGGCATAAATAATAGACTACTCAAGTTCTTTTCTTCAAACAATTGGTTCGACAACTGTAAAATATCTGTAGCCGTAACTTTTTCAATTTTATTATAAATTTCTTCTAAAGTATCTGCTTTCCCATGGTCTAATATGCTTTTACAAAATGCAATTAATACCGATAAATGATTCTCTTCAGCTAGTGATATTTGTCCGATGAATTTCTTCTTCGCTTGATTTAGTGTTAAGCTCCCTAGTTTTTTATCTCGTAATAATTTTAATTCTTTCATTACCAAATTCATGCACTTTTCCATTTTCTCAGCGTCTGTACCCATATAAATACTAAAGATTCCGGTATCGCTCATTGGAGTGTAATTGGCATCAATAGAATAACAAATACCTTTCTTTTCTCTAATCTCCATGTTCAATCTTGAGCTCATACCTGGTCCACCAAGGTAATTACTTAACAGCAACATGGTTGTTTTATCTGCATGATGTATAGATAGACTTCTGGCCCCAATTACAGAATGACTTTGAATGCTATTCTTTTTTTGAACAATCTGAAGTGCCTTGTATTTATTAGGCTTCACACGTACCACATCTGAAGAATGTTTTTTTACTTTCGAAAAATATTGCTCAGATAATTCGAGTAGAATTTTTTTATCAACATCTCCATATACACCTAACACTATATCTTCTGCACGATAATGTTTCTCGGTAAATTTTAATAAATCATTTCTATTGATGTTAGCAACTGTTTTTTTATTCCCCAAAATATTTGCTCCTAAGGGGTGATTTCTAAAAATAATTTCTTCAAAATCATCTTGAATTGCTTCTTCTGGTAAGTCTAAATACGAATCTATTTCATCCATTATCACTTGCTTCTCCTTTTTAATTTCTTGTTCTGGAAAAGTAGAATGAAATAATAAATCGTGAAATAATTCTATCGCGCGAGGCAAATGTTCTTTTAAAAAGGAGGCATGAATACAAGTTTGTTCTTTGCTGGTATAGGCATTTAATTCGCCACCTACAACTTCCATTCTATTTAATATTTGATACAATGATTTGGTCTTCGTACCCTTAAAAAGCATATGCTCTATGAAATGAGCAAGACCCTGCTTATTTGACTCTTCGTCTCTCGACCCACAATTTATTACAACGCAGGCATGTACAATCTGCGAATTAGGATTATTTTTATGTAAAACACGAAGCCCGTTTTTAAGACTAAACAACTGATATTCCATCAAGCAAACATACAAATAAATGAAGGATTATAGGTCTTCACCATCAATATCATTCAACACATTATAGAGCTCCTGCACTTCTTTTTGTTTATCTATTGTGCCCGATTTTTCATAGGAATGAATAAGGTTTCTGAGCACTCTTTTTAATATTTGAATATTACTACAAGGTTGATAGAAACTAGGATGAGGTGCAACATTTAATTGCTTCAAAAAATAATCTACATCACGCTTATTAAATATAAAACCTTTATTAAATGCATTTATATAAAATAAAATCCCTTGCTGATCATCATGCAAATCCTGATAATCGTTTTGTTCATCTATATAAGCCAGAATAAAATGTTGAGGTAAATTCACACCGTAAATAGGTATGTCTAATCGTTGTGCAATAACCGAATAAATAATTGCCATAGAAATCTGATTTCCACGGCGAGATTCCATAACAATATTTAAATAAGAATTCTGAGGGTCGTTATAATTAGTAACATTACCAGTAAAGCCATGCAGGTTATACAACACATGGTTCAATATTTTTACTTTTTCAATTGGACTAGTATCGTATCTTAATTCAATCCACGCGTCGCGTTTTATGGCTTCTATTTGATTGATGATTTTTTGTTCATCCAATTCTGGATATTGATACTTAGAAATAGTAATAAATCCACTTAATAAATCGAAGGCTCCAGAAATAGCCCAAGTTTGCAATTCGAATTTAACCGCATTAAATTGAATTTTATGAATGAGTTCTTCAATACGTTGTTGTAAAACAATGTCTAATGTACTCTCCCAAGATTTCTCGAGCATTGGAATAACTTCAGACCCGAAACTCATCAGTCGGTCTTCTACATGTTTGTAGATTTCCGAATCAGAATCGTCGAGCAGTTTTATTAATGCTTCTAATTCCTTAGCATCCATATATTCTAATTTACAATAAATACCATTTTTATCCTAAAAATGTTCTCAAAAAGGGCTAATTTCGAGCATGAATCTATTAAAAAAGGCCTTCATGAGGCTTAATCACTATATTTTCTCAAACACTTTACATGGCACTCACTCCCCATTTGTGTACAAATTTTTAGAAGATGTAGTTTATCAGCCAAACATCAAGCCAAAAAATAAAAAAGAACAACTAATTCAAAGAATATTTAATTCTAGGGAAAAAGGAAAGGTTTTTCTCTTTGATGAAAGCCTCCATTCGGAAGACTTAATTACAGAATATCATCTTAATAGTGAAAATGCTGATAATCAAACGATTTTCATCATTGAAAATATTCGCAAGAATGAGGTACGATTTAACACTTGGAAGAGTATTGCTTCCGATTCTAAAAACAACATTAGTATCGATTTATTTGATATTGGCTTATTATTCTTTGATCAAAAGAAACCAAAGGAGCATTTTAAAATTTATTATTAGTAACTAAATTCTCTAATAATCGTATGAGCATTACAACCCATTTAAGTATGCAGCTACGATTACTCTTATTTACGCTAATTACACTCTCAACATTAAATTCTTTTTCCGAAGGCTCTAAACAACTACGTCCATCGTCTTCTGATTATGGATACATTCAGATAAACGATAAAGCCAGAACATTTGCAACATACGTTGCCGCAGCAGATGAGCGGTTATACATCCATATAAAATCGAAAGCGGAAAAAATTTATTTTGGATTCGGAAAGATTACAGATGGTGGATCACAACAAACAGATGTTTGGTATCGAATAAAAGACCCAAACGGAAATACTGTAATGGGGCCAACCAAAATTCCTAGTTCAGGAACTGGGTACATAAGTACCTATGCAAAAGCTGCCGCCGGACCAACAAAACTAAATGCAAGTGGATATGTTGCATTGGTTTGTGCACCTGCATTAACAGGAGATTATTATATTGAATTTAATCAAGGTAGTGGAACTGTTGTTACTTCTAATAATACCAACAAAAGGGTATTCGAAGATTTTGATATTACCGTTATAGATACAACAAGTCTTACTGCAAAAACGGGGAGATTATGGTCTAAAAACTGGGACATTACCAGTAATAATGGAACGAATCAATTCAAAGGTACTTTTTACGTTTACTCCAACGATGGTGTAGTTACCTCCATTAATTTCAATGGAATACAACCTCATGCATTTAGAGTTGCATGTAACAGCACCGGTTGTGTAAACACTGGTAACCCTGCATTAGATCGCCAATCTAGAGCGGGCAACTATACCTATTCATCCTATAAAATATTTTTAAACGACCCTGATCATGTTGAATACCCAAATGGGGTAATTGGTAGTTTACAAACAGATATACAATTGTCTGGATGTGCACCAAATTATTGTTTAAACGTAACCACAGATGCGCCAGGATACATGGAATTTGTAGTAAACTTAAATGGAGTTCCTGGTTATCAGATTGGAACGAAGGATTTAATATTCGGTCAGAATGTAATAGCTGGAACTACGTGTATTCCATGGGACGGAAACGATGGGCTAGGAAATAGAGTAACACAAAATATTAATTTTGAAGTAAACGCAGAGTATAAGTTTGGGTTAACGAACTTGCCAATTTTCGATGCGGAAAATTTCAATAATGGATTAATTGTTAGTTCCATACGCCCGTTGGTTATTAAACCAAAACTATTTTGGGACGATAGTAATATTTCTGGGGGAAGCAGCAACTTTGCTGGTTGTGTGAGTAGTGCTTGTCATCCATGGCCAAATTCTAATTTTGGAGATGAAAATACCATAAACACTTGGTGGTATGTAAATGTGGTACGAGACACCATAATCACTCAAACCATTCCGAAACCAACTCCAGATATTTCTGGCACTACGAAATATTGTACCATTGGAGCAGCTACCAATTTCTCAACCCCATCTATTTCTGGAAATACTTATAAATGGATTTCTAAGAAAAATAGTATTAGTGGTAGTACAACAAATGCATCCATAAATTATATTACTAAGCTAGGTAAGGATACATTAACAGTTTTAGAAAGCAATTCTTATGGTTGCTTTGAAGATACTGTTTTCATTGCCTCTTACCCCACTCCAGCTCCTATCGTTTCTGGTGATACTATTGCTTGCGACATAAATACTATTGATGTTTATACAACATCAAATAATACATTAAATACATTTACTTGGAACGTAAGCAAAGGACAAATAATTTCTGGTGCAGGAACAAATTCAGTGCAAGTAAAATGGACAAGCTTAGGAGATGGGTACATAGAAGTAGTAGAAACCAATCCTAATAATTGTGCTACTACTAAACGCAGAAACGTTAAAGTAGTAGCAAAACCTGTTATCTCAGGAATAAATCACTAAGATGTTTTGATTCCTAATTCCTTAAGTTGATCGTTAGAAATTGTTGATGGAGAATCGATCATGACGTCTCTTCCTGAATTATTTTTTGGAAAAGCAATTACATCTCGTATAGAATCTAATTCGGCAAATAAAGAACACCATCTGTCGAATCCGAAAGCAATTCCACCATGTGGAGGTGCACCGAATTCAAAGGCATCCATTAAAAATCCAAATTGTTTTTGAGCTTCTTCCTTTGTAAATCCTAATAGTTCAAACATTGTTGCTTGCAGTTCTTTATTAAAAATTCTAATAGAACCACCACCTATTTCTGTACCATTAATAACCATATCGTATGCATTTGCACGCACTTCTCCAGGATTTGATTTTAACAATTCAATATCTTCTGGTTTTGGTGAAGTGAACGGATGATGCATTGCATGAAAACGAGCTGATTCTTCATCCCACTCTAACAAAGGAAAATCTAATACCCAAAGTGGAGCAAAAATATTTTTAGCACGAAGTCCTAAACGATTTCCCATTTCTAAACGAAGTTCGTTTAATGCTTTACGTGTTTTATCTTTTTGTCCAGCTAGAATTAAAATTAAATCACCAGCTTCAGCATTAAATTTTTCTTTCCAAGAAGCTAGTGCAGCTTCATCATAAAATTTATCCACCGACGATTTCACAGAACCATCTGCTTGCACACGAGCATACACTAATCCAGTTGCCCCTATCTGCGGGCGTTTCACGAAGTCTGTTAATTCATCTAATTGTTTACGAGTATATTCTGCACAGCCTTTCGCACATATACCAACAACTAATTCTGCATCATCAAACACTTTAAAATCTTTTCCTTTTACTACCTCGTTTAATTCTACAAATTTCATTTCGAAACGAATATCTGGTTTATCAGAACCATACATACGCATTGCATCTGCATAGGTCATTCGAGGGAACTCATGAATATCTATTCCTTTTACAGCTTTAAATAAATGCTTTGCTAAACCTTCGAACGTATTTAAAATATCTTCTTGCGTTACGAACGACATTTCGCAATCTATTTGTGTAAATTCTGGTTGACGATCTGCACGCAAATCTTCATCGCGAAAACATTTTACAATTTGAAAATAGCGATCGAAACCCGATACCATTAAAAGTTGTTTAAATGTTTGAGGTGATTGAGGCAATGCATAAAATTCGCCTTGATTCATTCTGCTTGGCACCACAAAATCTCTAGCTCCTTCTGGTGTGGATTTAATAAGAACTGGAGTTTCCACCTCAATAAAATCAAGTGAGTCCATGTACTTACGCGTTTCTTGAGCCATACGATGGCGCAGTTCCAAGTTTTTACGAACTGGATTTCTACGTAAATCTAAGTATCTATATTTTGCTCTTAACTCCTCACCACCATCTGTTTCATCGTCAATCATAAACGGAGGAACTTTCGCCTCATTTAAAATTTCTAAGTCGGAAACGGTAATTTCTATTTCTCCAGTAGGAATTTTAAGGTTTTTATTACTTCTTTCTATAACAGAACCCTTCACTTGAATAACAAATTCTCTACCTAAAGATCTTGCTTGTTTGCATAATCCTTCGTTCTCTTCCATGTTAAATACCAACTGAGTAATGCCATATCGATCTCTTACATCGATAAAGGTCATCCCACCCAAATCTCTCGACTTTTGTACCCAACCACTGAGTATCACTTCTTTACCTAAATCGTTTATCGTTAGCGCTCCGCAAGTATGTGTTCTTAACATATATTTAAAAATGAACCTCAAAAGTATGATTTTCAAGTGAAAAAATAAGGATGAAATTGTAGATTTGAGCAAAACACTCACTATGTTCAGAAAATTAGAAGACTTTTACCGAGTTTGGAACTACGAATCGGAAAGCACACTGAAAATGTTCAATGCCATTCCAGCAGATCATTTTAAAAACACAGGTTCAGAAAACATTAGAAGTATTGCACGTTTAGCTTGGCATATTACCGAAAGCGTTGCTGAATTAATGAATCATGCACAGGTTCCTGTTAAAGGAATTATTGATGCCACTAATGAGCCCAATGATATTGAAAAGCTAAAGGCAGAATATCAGAAATCTTCCGACTCTTTAATCGAAGAGCTTAAGAAACATTGGACTGATGATATGATGGAAGATAAAATGCCAATGTATGGTCAAGAATGGGAAAAGGGAATTATCCTAAGTGTATTAATCAGACATCAATCACATCATCGTGGGCAATTAAGTATTCTTATTCGTCAAGAGGGTTTATCTATACCAGGTATGTATGGACCAGCTAAAGAGGAATGGGTTGCTATGGGATTAAATCCATTAGTATAAATGTCGTCGCACCATTTTGTAAAAGAAAAACAAGAGCCTGCCCTATATATTCATTCCGAGGAAACCTTGGATAATGAATTATTAGGGCAGCTTTTAGAATGGTGCCCTTATGTCATTGTAGACGAACATGCCTTGTATATACTAAACCATGAGCCTATAAAAATTGATTTAGTAATTCAACGTGATTTAAGTGACGATGAAATATATACATGGATCGCGAACCAATCAGACACAAAAGTTTTAAAACTAAATTCTAATGATGATAAGTTAGTTTCAGTTTTAAATTATTTGACTTCCGAAAATCATTCTGCAATAAGTTTATTGGCTTGCAATGATATACATTTTGAGAAGTTAAAAGAATTTGATTTTCCACTAGACATCATTCAATACAACAAACTATACAAAGGATTTTTCATCAAGAATCACTTTTTAAAGTGGAAAGAAAAAGGTTCCATTATTGAGCTATCTTCTGATCCAATTGAAACAAAAAACCTTATCAAACAAAATAATTCTTACAAAGTTATAGACGACGGGTTAGTTGAAATAAAAGTAAAAAACAAAACATTGATTAAAGAAATCACATTTGAAAACTGAAAAAAAAGAAAAACACGACCCCATTGCAGCACTTAGATTTCCAGAGTTTAGGTTTTATATTTTAGGAAGATTTTTCTTAACTACTGCTGTAAATTTTCAGGCGGTATGTGTAGGATGGCAAATATACGAACTCACAAAAGACCCACTCTCATTAGGTTTGATAGGATTAGCAGAAGCAATTCCTTATATACTTATTGCCATCTTTGCAGGATATATAGTAGACCATTATGATCGAAGAAAAATATTAATGACTGCCATTAGTATTTTAATTGCCTCATCAGCATTATTGTTTTTCTTTTCTTATAATAACCAACATTTAATATCATTCGGTACTCTGCCTATTTACATTTTAATATTTATTACTGGATTAGCGAGAGGGTTTATCAGTCCATCTATGTTCGCCATAATGTCGCAAGTAGTGCCTAAAAAAATATTCGGAAATTCTTCTACATGGAATAGTACAGTTTGGCAAATTGGAGCCGTGGGAGGTCCAGCTATCGGAGGATTTGTATATGCATTTATGGGAGTTGGCAAAGCATATTTATTAAACACTTTGTTTTTCGGATTATCTTTTTTCTTCTTCTCGTTTATAGCAACACGTGCAGTAATTAAATCTGAAAAAATAGAAAGTTTAAAAGAAAGTTTAACAGCAGGAATGAAATTTGTTTTCTCTAATCAATTATTATTGGGAGCACTTTCATTAGATTTATTCGCTGTTTTTTTTGGAGGGGCAGTTGCCTTATTACCAATGTTTGCCGATCAGATTTTACAAGTGGGACCAAAAGGACTAGGAGTTTTAAGAGCTGCACCAGCTATTGGTGCATTGATAATGGCAGTTGTACTTACCTTTTATCCATTACATAAAGGTGCTGGGAAAAAATTATTGTATTCTGTTGCATTGTTTGGAGCATGTTCCATTGGATTTGCATTATCCAGAAATTTTTATCTATCGATTTTCTTTTTAGCATTAGGGGGTGCATTTGACAATATTAGTGTTGTAATTAGAACTACTATAGTTCAACTATTTACCCCAGATCATATGCGAGGAAGAGTATCGTCGGTTAACAGTATTTTTATTGGCTCATCAAATGAAATAGGTGCTTTTGAGTCGGGTTTTGCAGCTCGATTATTAGGATTAGTACCCTCTGTAATCTTCGGTGGAAGCATGACACTTTTAGTTACCAGTATTACTGCTAAATTTGCACCAAAACTTAGAAACTTAAAATTATAACCTTTCAATATGGAATTTTTATCGGATCCAAATACTTGGATTGCATTATTAACCTTAACTGTTTTAGAAATTGTATTAGGGATAGACAACATTGTATTTATCTCTATTCTTTCGGGTAAATTACCACAAGCTAAACAAAAGAAAGCTCGTCAGCTAGGATTAGGGTTAGCCTTAATCACAAGGATATTACTATTGTTATCTTTAAGCTGGGTAATGAGTTTAACCGCTCCTTTATTTAAAGTACTTACACAAGAAATTTCAGGCAGAGATTTAATTTTATTGATTGGAGGTTTGTTCCTTATCTATAAAGCAACTTCAGAAATACACGAAAAAATAGAAGGCGAAAATCACGATACCGATGTAAAAGGCAGGGCTACTTTTGCGGGGATTATCGTTCAGATTTTATTGTTAGATATTGTATTCTCTTTAGACTCAGTAATTACAGCTGTTGGTATGGCTAGTGAAATTGGAGTAATGATTGCAGCAGTAATTATCTCCGTAATCATCATGCTTTTCGCAGCAGAGTCTATCAGTAAATTTGTAAACAACCATCCAACCGTAAAAATGTTGGCTTTATCTTTTCTTGTATTGATAGGAGTTACCTTATTAGCAGAAGGATTAGATCAACATATTCCAAAAGGATACATCTATTTTGCTATGGCATTTTCTGTGCTAGTGGAGATGCTGAATTTACGACTTAAAAAGAAAACCAATTAGCCAATATGTCAATTAGCCAATGTGCCAATAAATAGGCTATTTGGCACATTGGCTAATTGGCACATTATTTAATAGAATCAATCACTGTTTGAATCTCCGCTTGCAACTCAGTACTCTTCGCAGCAGTTTTCATTTCCTTTAAAACACCTTTTACAGAATTGGCTACGAAAGGACTTTTACTTTTAGAGGCAATAGACTTTGCAGGTTCAATGCCATCTTTAATCGTAATATCATCCATTCGCTTAATATAGTTTTTGTAATGAGGGATTATTAAAAATAAACTAAAACCAGTATTTCGTGTAAATGCATTTATAAAGAAATTGTGTTCGGCTGCAGTCCCTTCTTTTGCAAAGAACTCTGCAATGGCTACTTGCATGGTTCCATTGTCTGTTTCTATTTCTTTCTTTGCAATTTCCCAAGCCTTGGTTTTATTAGAGGTTGTATAAATCTTTAGTAAGCTAGCTTCTACAGAATAGGAAACATCTTTACTTGCAGCATTATATATTTCTTCATTATTTTCTAACGCATATGTTTCAGCTATTACTTTAAGTGCTCGGGATCTAACAGAAGAATTCTCATCCTTCATAACCATACTCTTTATTTTTTCATATTGCGCTTTTTGAAGTTCTGGTTTCAATACTTTTACTTTTGCAATCCCTAAATTTCTAATTGCATAAGATGGGTCGCTTAATGCTTTTACAAAAATAAGCTGCGCTAATGAATCCTCTTTGTATGCCTCCAATGCCTGTATTGCTTCATATCTATCTAAATATAAAGGAGCATTGTTATACATAAATAACCACTCATCTTTTGAATGATTATCCTTTTTAGTACACAATAACATTTTCTCTCCATCAACATTTATTAATGATGGTTTTGCGTTTACATAAAAATTAAATGTTTCTGAAACGCTATCTAACACTACCCTTGTGCGTGTAACTTTACCTTCTGCGTATACATCAACATCTATAGGTAATTTATATAATGGATTTTTTTTGAGGTCTTGTTTTTGCTCTATTTTTACAGAAGCCATTCTTTTATCAGTATTGTAAGAATAGGTAAATTCTAATTCAGGGTGGCCTTGGTTTAAAAACCATTCATTAAAAAACCAGTTTAAATCTTCACCAGTTGTTTCTTCAAAAGCTAAACGCAAGTGATGAATTTCTACAGGTTTAAATTTATTTGTTTCTAAATATAATTTCAAGGATGCAAAGAAAGCGTCATCACCAACATATTTACGGAGCATGTGCAAAATTCTTCCACCTTTTTGGTAAGAATTTCCATCGAACATTGCTTCACGGTCTGTAAGATCAAAACGAATCATGTTTACTCTTCCACCTCTTGCGGTGCCTAAGTAAGCATTTAAATCGTTTAAACCATCTTTATCAGCTTCGTCTCTACCATACTTAAACTCATCCCACAAATATTCTCCGTACGTTGCAAAAGATTCGTTAAGGGGTAAGTTTGGCCATGATTCACACGTAACTAAATCGCCAAACCAATGATGAAATAATTCATGTGAAATAATATCTTCATCCGATTGGTCTTCGTAATCACGATTTGTTTTATTCATATCATCGTAAAAGGTAACGGCGCCTGTATTTTCCATTGCTCCAGACACATAATCTCTTACTACTATTTGTGCATATTTATCCCATGCATAAGGTACACCCAAACGATTAGAGAAGAACTCAATCATTTCTGGTGTTTTTCCGAAAATTAATTTAGCATACGGAGCATATTTAGGTTCCATATAATAATTCACTTCCATATTTCTCCATTTATCCTTATAAATAGTGAATTTTCCACCTGCAAGAAATACTAAATAAGGTGCATGTGGTAAATCTTGTTTCCAATAATCGGTACGAGTACCATTCGAGTGATTTGTAGAATAGATTAAACGACCATTTGATAACGTTACAAATGCTGTATCAACTGTAATGGCAATCTCCTGACTGAAACGTTCGTTACCCGCTTCGATAGTTGGAAACCAACATGAATTTGATTCCGTTTCTCCTTGTGTCCAGAATTCTTTCGGTTTAAATTTATTTTTTCCATCAGGATTAATAAAATAAAAACCCTTATCTGATGTAATGGCTGCACTGCCTTTTACCTTTATTCTATTAGGCATTGCGATGTAGTCTATATACACATCATACGTTTCATCTTTAGAAAATTTTCTGCCAAGATTAATTTTTAATTTATATCCATCGTACACATAATCTGCTTTCTTAGAATTAATTTTTACTTCATTAATAATAAAGCCTTTGGCATCTAATTCCAACTCATCTGTTGCGTAAAAATAAGGCTTAACTTTTAGGTTAGCTTTTCCATATACAAAACAACTATCCCAGTTTAAATTAACATCTAACTTTGTATGAATTATATCAGACTTCCGAGTGTAAGAAGCAAAATAATTTTTATTCATTGATTCACTGTTTACCGTTACTTCGGGAAGATTTACCTCCGCAACTGAATCACTTTTTCTGGATTTACAAGCACTTAATGCAATTGCTATAAGGCCAATACTTAATGCAAATTTTAACTTCATTTAATTTATTTTTCTGATAATAATTGTTTAACAAACGCTTCGAATTCCGATTTGAATTCTACATAATGTTGACCAGTGGCTGGGCCAGAGTAGCCAGTATGAATTTTTCTCACCTTTCCCTTTTTATCAATAATAATCATTGTTGGGAAGGCTAAGAAATTTTTGAGCATTGGTAACGATTCATTTACAAAACCCTTTTTATTAGGGCCTGGCAATAAAAGTTCGTAAGGTATATTTAAACGATTTTTCATTTTGATAACATTAGCAGAAGCAACCGAAAAATCTGCACTTCGTTCATAACACAAACCTATAATCTCTAAGCCCTCTTGTTTCATAGAGTTGTAAAACGGAACTAAATAGCTTGTTTCATCCATACAGTTTGGGCACCATGAACCCATAATCTGTATAAGTATTACTTTGCCTTTGTATTTTTCATCCTTTAAAGAAATATTTTTTTTGTCAATGTTTTTAAAATTAAAATCTATTTCGTCAAATCCATCCTTTAAAAAAGTAAGGCTGTCTGCGTTTGGTAATTTTGCATTGGGATCCTTAATGGCATTCCAAATTTGTTTACCTGCCCATCCAGAATACATCACTCCTTTTTCTATTTTACTTCCATCTTTAGAAATTTCTGCGGTAAATAAATAGGCATGAGAACCATCGAAAGTAGAGAGATATAATTTGTCACTGTCTGTTACTCCTTCTAAATACCTATAATCTCCTGTAGTAGAAAGAAAGGTTCCATAAAGTTTATTGCCAACTATTTTAAATTCCCCTATTGCTCCAGAAGTATCTGTATAATCATCATTCATAAAAATTGTATTCCAAGTCCCTTCAAAATCTTTATTCTGATTATGTTTTACAATTTCAAATCTATTCTGATTATTATATAAGGCCTTTATAGGCATACTAACTACATGGTCTGCATAAATTTTTGTCCAACGCCCAATCAAAGAATCTTCATATACAGCTACCATAAATTCCGAATCGAAAAAAGGCATGCTAATTTTAGTACTATCGCCTATTTCCAAAATATCATCAACTCTCAACTTTTCTTCAGCATTATGAATAGTAATTACCCTCTTTCCATTAGAAAAGGAAACCTCAAAAGTAAAGGGAATGGGAATATTTTGTTGATTATATAGTTCAGCTTTCCAAACTCCGACCTTTAACTCAGATTTAACATTAGAGCTACAGGATAAGAATAATATATTCGAAAGGAACAATAAAAAAATGGCAATTGGGTGCAAAATCCTCATTTATATAGTGATAAAGGTGTTAAAGTTAACAAACCTTTTAATAAATTTGATAAAATTCTCTATCTTGTGGGCATATTTATATACATAACTAAATGAAAACTATTCGCGTATTAAGTATCTTATTAATACTTGCTCTCTCTCCAACCATTATTTTTGCTCAAGGTTCTGCTGAAAAAAAGAAGCTTAGAAAAGAGTTAAAAACTTATCGTAAAATGAAACCAATGGAAATTCGTTCTATGAAATTGAATTACGAAAGCAAGCTAAAAGACAAAAAAAACCAAGAGCTTATTTATAAAAATATGCAACGCAGGTTTGATTCATTACAAAATGCAATGAATGCGAATAATGCAAAAATTAGTCAACTCGAAGCGCAATTACAATTAGCTCAAGCTGCTGCTGCAAATGCAAAACCAACAGGTGCAAAAGGATATTACTACAGAGTCCAATTAGGGGCTTTTAAATTTTACGATATAAAATCTAAGTCGGCAAGCGACGAATCTTATAATGCAGAGAGTACACCAGAAATGGATAAAATGACTTTAGGGTTGTTTTACACCTTAGCAGAAGCAGATCAATTTAAAGAAGATGTTCGCAGAATGGGCATTAAAGATGCGTATGTGGTTCCATTTAAAGATGGGAAAAGAATTACGCATAAGGAAGCTGCAGAAGGCTTGAAAAAGTCGAATTAACGAATTAACGAAAAGTCGAATTAGCGAACTAGCGAAAATTAAAAAAGTCCTCCGTGAAAACGAGAGGACTTTTTT
>CALRIM020000017.1:0-26080 GCA_943360385.1 Rhizobium sp. Q54
AAAATCGGCACCCATAGAATAGGCATCTGCTTTATCATTTGCATAATATCTAATACGAACATTATCTACCTCATAAGGAATAACGTTCTTCATATCTTTATAATAGAACTCAGAAATTAGTCTGAATTTACGTTTACCAAACATTAAAAACTGGTGATCTGCTGCAAGTACGTAATGAATAGATTGTTGAGTTTTAGGATTCGTAGAAAGTGTTCCATCATAATTTCTTAACTCCCTATAAAATGGCGCTTGCTGATAATATCCCCATGATGCTCTAAACACCCAATCCTTCTCCCAGTTTGGTTTATAAGAAAGCGTTGCTCTCGGACTTACATTCAACTCTTTGGTGTAATCCCAATACATTGCACGAGCACCAATAACAAGTTTCAAATCTTCCTTTTTAGAAATAGGCAAGGTATGCTGAATAAACCCATTAACCCTGTTACTACTTAAATTAATTTTTGCTTTTACTACATCTTGTAATACAATAGAATTGTCAATATCTGGCGCTGCATAATCTGCAGAATCTATTAATTTCCATTCGCTCAATCTATCATCTATTACTTCGTGTTGATATTTCACACCCCAGTTCCAAAGTTTTTCTCCATCCTGAAAACTTCCCTTATGTTCGAAACTTTGTACACTAGCAAATAAAAAATTTCGGGCGTGATTTAAAAAACCACCTACTCCTCTATTCGCTTTTACTTGTCCGAAATTTGATTTCCCAAAATTACTTTCTATTTCATCAAATAAATATTGCCCTTCAATATCAAACGTTTCTCTTTCATCGGTTTGAAAACGAGAAGTGATGAATTTTAAATTCAAATCGTTATTGGGATGATACGTAGCTGTAAATGCTCCCATACCAGATTGATATTGGTCTACTTCTTGACCTTGGAAATACACTGTTAATCGTAATACCTCATTAAAAGTACCAAAAGTTGTTTCTCTCGATTGAGGAATTACGGTGTACTTATTACTGTTCATATTTCCTAAAAAGGAAATCTCCCAATCGGTATTTATATCATAAGTAAGGTAGGCTTGTAAATCATAAAAAGAGGGTTGATAATCTCCATCAACATCTAAGGTCCCTAATAAATATTTTGTTGATTTTTGACGAAAACCAACGAGGTAACTTAACCTTCTATTTTTATTCGTGCCTTCTAAACTTAGAGAAGTACCTAATAATCCAGCAGAAAAAGAGCCAGCAAAATCCTTCGGTTTTTTGTACCTGATATCTAAAACTGAAGATAATTTATCTCCATATTTTGATTCAAATCCACCAGCTGAAAACTTTACAGAGCTCACCATGTCGGCATTCACAAAACTTAATCCTTCTTGTTGACCAGAGCGCACTAAAAACGGGCGATATATCTCTACGTCATTTACATACACTAAATTCTCATCGAAATTTCCTCCTCGCACATTGTATTGCGAGCTCATTTCGTTATTGGAATTAACACCTGGAAGTGTTTTAAGAATGGCTTCGAAATTCCCAGATGCTGAGGGTAAACTACTAAATATTTTTGGGTCTATTTTTGTAATTGTAGATGTTCTCTCTTCATCACTTTGTACAATTACTTCTTTTATATCAAATGCTCTTTGAATAAATTTCTTATCAACTCTGAATCGTTCATTGGTATTTAATTTTACACTTACAAATTCAGTGCGGTAACCGATGTAAGCATAACTAATATTGAGGCTAGTATCAGCAGGAATTCTCAATTCATAATAACCTTGCTCATCTGTTTTTGTGGCAATGGTAGTGCCTTTCACACTCACAGTAACCAGAGGGAAACCCTTATTTTCCTCATCTTTTATCACTCCAAAAACAACTGCACGTTGTTGAGCAGATAATTGTTGAGCAATTAGTAGAAAAAATAAAAGAAGTAAATTTTTAAAAGACATACCCACTCAAACGAAGAATTATACTTCAAAGGTATCTAATTGTAATTTTTTTAATTCGGTAATAACACCCTGGGGATTTTCATCTCCAAAAACTGCATTCCCAGCCACTAACACATCGGCACCTGCCTTTAATAGTGCTAAAGCGTTATGAGTACTAACTCCCCCGTCTACTTCAATTAATAGATCTGTACCTTTTAACTTCGCCAATGCTCTAAGGGCTTTTATTTTTTGGTAAGTATTTTCAATAAACTTTTGACCACCGAAGCCTGGATTTACACTCATTAAACAAACTAAATCAATGTCTTCGATAATATCTTCCAATAAATTTATTGGAGTATGAGGGTTCAATGCAACCCCTGCTTTCATTCCTAATTGCTTTATAGCAGATACCGTTCTATGTAAATGAGTACAAGCTTCAAAATGAACAGTTAAAATATCTGCTCCAGCCTTTTTAAATTGCTCTAGGTATCTATCTGGATCTATAATCATTAAATGAACATCTAAAGGCTTTTTTGCATAATGTTTAATGGCCGTTATTACTGGGAATCCAAATGAAATATTAGGCACAAAAACACCATCCATAACATCTACATGGAACCAATCTGCGTTACTACTATTAATCATTTCTACATCTGACTGAAGATTTGCAAAATCGGCTGAAAGAATTGAAGGAGCAATTATATGTTTCATTATAATAATTTATATTCAAAAGTACGGTTTATCCGTTATTTATTCATGTTCAGCGAATAAAATTTAAATATTTGGAACGAATTATGTAGTATTGGGTAATGAGTAGTGAGTAGTGGGTAATGAGTAGTGGGTTAAATTAGAATTTAGATATTAGAATTTAGAAAAATTATATTATGAAGAAGGTATTATTAGTATTAACAATGATTGTTTCTGGTGTTGGTATGCTTAAAGCACAAGAAATTCAAACCTCTAAGGCAATTAGTGTTCGTTTTTTCTCTTCTGCTACGTTAGAAGATATTGAGGGAACTACTCAAAATGGCACTTCGGTAATCACAACGGCAAAAAACGATTTCTTCTTTTTGGTTCCAATTAAATCTTTCACATTTAAAAGTTCATTAATGCAGGAGCATTTCAATGAGAATTACATGGAAAGTGATAAATATACAGATGCCCGTTTTACTGGCAAGGTTAATGAAGATATTGATTGGAAAAAAGATGGAACCTATAATGTAACCGTAACAGGTAAGTTAGCAATACATGGTGTTGATAAAGAGCGTACGTTCCCTGGAACAATTACCATAAAAAATGGTGTAATAAGTATTGTCTCAAAATTCGATGTTGCATGTAAAGATCACAACATTAAAATCCCTTCGGTAATGTCCGAAAAAATCGCAGAAATTGTTACTGTGAATGTTAGTGGTACCTATGCTCCATACGTTAAAAAGTAACATGAAAATTTTAACAAGTCTTGCTGCATTTTTACTGATCTCCATTGGGTGCTTCGCTCAAACAGATACAACCACATACAAGGAAGAACCTATTGAATTTAAAATAGATTCTGCTACTTTATATGGGCAATACATTAAAGCTGCTAACAGTAAAAAGATTGCGTTAATAATTGCAGGTTCTGGACCAACAAATGGTGATGGGAATAGCCCTTATTTTAAAAGTAATACCTATAAATACATTGCCGAAGAATTAGCAAGAAATGGTATTAGTTCTGTACGATTTGATAAAAGAGGTGTTGGAAAAAGCTTAAAGGCTGGAAAAAAGGAAAGTGATTTACGTTTTGAAATGTATATTGATGATGCCAATCAAATCGTAAATGCAATTAGCAAATTCAACTACAAGGAAATTATCATCATTGGACATAGCGAAGGCTCATTGGTGGGTATGTTGGTTGCCTCCTCAAATAAAAATATAACCAAATATATATCAGTTTCTGGTGCCGGAAGTTCTGCCGATGTTTTATTAAAGGAGCAATTTAAATCTCAACCCGATGAAGTAAGTACTCGAGCTGTATTAATGATCGATTCGGTAAAAGCTGGGATTCCAGTTCCAAGTATCCCTCCCTATTTAAAATCGGTTTTTAGAAAATCCATTCAAGGATATATGAATTCTTGGTTTAAATACGATCCTCAAGTTGAAATTAAAAAAGTTAAAGTTCCCATTTTGATAATACAAGGCACACATGATATACAAGTGCAAGTGATAGATGGTCAAAATTTATACCTAGCAAATCCTAAGGCCACCTTAAGAATTATCGATAACATGAACCATGTATTGCGAATTGTAGAATCAGAAGATCGAACGGAGAACCTTAAATCTTATAACAACCCTGGACTTCCATTGTCGTCGGAATTTTTAAAAGCTGTAGTGGAGTTTTGCAAATAAAAAAGCCTCGAATTTCTTCGAGGCTTTTTTTATATTATATGATGGACGAGGACGTCCATCTCAGCTAATTAAGTACTACGCAGAAGGTGCGTCGTTTGCTTTCTCTGGTCTTGGAATTAACACTTTTCTAGAAAGTTTTAATTTACCAGTTTTCTTGTCAACGTCAATTAATTTTACTTTTACAACTTCGCCTACTTCAAGTACGCCTTCCATTGTTTCGTAACGTTTCCAATCGATTTCAGAGATATGCAATAAACCATCTTTACCAGGAAGTATTTCAACAAATGCTCCAAAAGGCATTATAGATTTTACTTTTCCTTCGTAAACTTCACCAACTTCTGGAACGGTTGTCATTCCTTTAATTTTAGCGGTTACTTTATCGATAGCTTCTTTGTTATCAGCATAAATTTGAACGATACCTTGATTGTCTTTTTCTTCGATGCTAATAGTTGCTCCACTTTCGCGTTGCATCTCTTGAATAATTTTTCCACCAGGTCCGATAATAGCACCGATGAATTCTTTAGCCACTCTAATTTCAACAATACGAGGAGCATGAGCTTTATAATCTGCACGAGGAGAATCTAATGTGCTAATCATTTCATTTAAGATATGTGCACGTCCTTCTTTTGCTTGTTGTAATGCCTCTGCTAATGTTTCGTAAGATAGACCGTCAATTTTTAAGTCCATTTGGCAAGCAGTAATACCTTTGGTAGTACCAGTTACTTTAAAGTCCATATCACCTAAATGATCTTCATCTCCTAAGATGTCCGATAATACAGCGTATTTACCAGTTTTAGTGTCTGTAATCAATCCCATTGCAATACCAGATACTGGTGCTTTAATTTGCACACCTGCATCCATCAATGCTAATGTTCCAGCACAAACTGTCGCCATAGAAGAAGAACCATTAGATTCAAGGATATCAGAAACAATACGGATTACGTATGGGTTTTCTGCATCACTTGGTAATACTTGTTTCAATGAACGCATCGCTAAGTTACCATGGCCAATTTCTCTTCTACCAGCTCCTCTATTTGGGCGAACTTCACCTGTAGAGAATCCTGGGAAATTATAATGCAATAAGAATTTGTTATATCCAAAGAACATTGCTCCGTCGATCATTTGTTCGTCGGTTTTAGCTCCTAAAGTTACAGTCGTTAACGATTGTGTTTCTCCACGAGTGAAGATTGCTGAACCGTGTGCAGAAGGTAAGTAACCAACTTCCGACCAAATTGGACGAATGTTTTTAGTACCACGACCATCTAAACGAACACCTTCATTTAAAACTAAATTACGAATAGCTTCTTTTTCGATATCATGATAGTATTTCTTCATTAACCAAGCAAAAGCACTTTCCGACATTTCCTCAGCAACTGTAGCTTCAAAATCATCGCGGATTGCACGAAATGCTAAAGCACGTTCGTCTTTTCCTAATGCTGATTTAGCCACAGCGTAAACTCTATCATATGCAAAAGCACGAATTTTATCCATTAACTCTGGACGAGCTTCTGGTTCGTGTTTGTATGTACGCTTTTCTTTGTAACCAACTTTAGCTACTAAGTCTAATTGCGCTTGAACTTGTATTTTAATTGCTTCATGTCCAAAACGAATAGCTTCCGCCATCTCTGCTTCCGATACTTCTTTCATTTCACCTTCTACCATGCAAATATCTTTTGCATTACCAGCCACAATCATGTCCATATCGGCACGTTCGATGTCTGAAATTGTAGGGTTGATTTGAAATTGACCATCGATTCTTGCCACACGTACTTCAGAAATAGGACCATTAAATGGAATATTAGAAATACTTAATGCTGCAGATGCTGCGAATGCAGCTAAAGAATCTGGCATAATATTTTTATCAGCAGAAATTAATGAAATCATTACTTGTACATCTGCATGATAATCTTCTGGGAACATCGGGCGTAACGCACGATCCACCAAACGACAAATTAATACTTCATAATCAGATAATCTCGATTCACGCTTTAAAAATCCACCTGGTATACGACCAGTTGAAGCGTATTTCTCTTGATAATCAACGGATAATGGTAAGAAGTCCGTTCCTTCTTTGGCATCTTTTGAGGATACAACCGTTGCTAACAACATCGTATCTCCCATTTTTACAACTACAGATCCATCAGCTTGTTTAGCTAATTTCCCTGTTTCGATGGAAATCTTTTTTCCATCACCCATTTCAAACTCATGGGTAATTCCAATTTTCGACATATTATTTTTCTGTTATAATCGGGGCAAAGGTACTGATTTTTCTTTATTTACGTATGATAGACCATAAAACAAAAAAGCCGTTCCGAAATGAATCGGAAACGGCTCTTAAAACATAAAACATGAAAAAATTATTTACGAAGTTCTAATTTCTTCACAATAGCACGGTAACGCTCAATGTCTTTGTTCATTAAGTAGTTTAACTGTGCACGACGCTTTCCTACTAATTTAGTAAGAGATAATTGTGTTGAGAAATCCTTCCTGTTTTTCTTTAAATGCTCTGTCAAATGTGCAATTCTATAAGAGAATAACGCGATTTGACCTTCTGCGGTACCTGTATCGGCATCGCTTTTTCCATGAGATTTGAAAATCTCTTTTTTCTTTTCAGTACTTAAATACATTCTTGAATGATACTAAAGTGTTAAATAATCGATTAATTAAAATATTGGACAACAAAAATACGGCAAGATTCTGAATTTTGGAAGGAAAGCCGCAGAATTATTTTTAACCATTCATTTAAGGCTATAAATGAGGTTTTTGAACTCTTTTAGATTTTATGCTAATTGCTTTACCCCTCAACTCGCTTCGCTTCGTTCGGGGACCTGCCTTTCATCCTCTTTAACCCCAAAAATAAAGGAATAGATATAGTAAATCCAAAATAATGGTCCCCGAACGAAGCGAAGCGAAGTTGAGGGGCGAGTCAAATAGATCACAGACGGATTTAAAAAAAAATATACATTTGCCCTAAGAAACAATCAGCAAAAAATATGGAATACTCCCGCTTCGAAACCGAAATGCAAGTCCGCCCAGACGATATCGATATGAACCAACATGTACATAATTCGAGGTATTTCGACTATGTTTTGGCGGCGAGGTATGATCAAATGGAGAAATTCTATGGTTTCCCGATGGAGAAATTCTTGGCCAATAACTTCGCTTGGGTAATTAGTAAGGCTATTGTTGAATATAAGCGCCCTTTAGGTCTAGGCGACCACTTTATTGTCAATACAGGTATAAAAGAGATGCTTCCTAAAGGTTGCATCGTTAGTTTCCATATCAACAGTAAAAAAACAGGCAAGGTTTGTTGCGATGGTGAATTTTACTATACCATGATTAATATGGAAACCGGACGAGGAGAACCTATTCCAGAATGGATTAGAGAACATTACTCTATTTAAGCACTTCCTCTAATAAAGCTCCGTAAAAGTCTGTCATAGTCATTCCAGTCGCTCTAACTTGCTGTGGTATAATGCTATTTTGCGATTGACCTGGAACTGTATTTACTTCCAACACATACATTAGGTTGGTATTTTCCTCAAGGATATAATCTATTCTTACAACTCCCTTGCAATTGAGCCTTTGGTAAATTTTTATCATGGCAGCCTCTACTCTATTTTTCTCTTCATCCGTCATTCGGCCTGGGGTAATTTCGTTGGTTACACCGGTAGTGTACTTTGCCTCATAATCGAAAAACTCCTTACTGGAAACAACCTCTGTACATGGCAATACATTAACCTTTCCATTCACTCGATATAAACCAATGGTAAATTCTCTACCTCCAATAAATTCCTCCACAATTACTTGTTTATCTACCTTAAATGCTTTTTCTAACCCTTCTTGTAATTCCGATGCTTCCTTAATCTTACTCATTCCCAAGCTACTACCTCCATTATTCGGTTTAACAAAAATTGGAAGTTTCAATTTAGATAAAACCATTTCCGCTGAATATCCCTGCTCTGTAAATAGTTGTAATGATTTAGCCATACAAACATCCTCAATCCCATCAATAACACTTTTTGTATAAGCCTTATTCATGGTAATTGCCGAAGTTGCTGCATCGCAAGTAGTATAAGGCATTCCAATCATATCAAAATACCCCTGCAACTTACCGTCCTCTCCTGGTGTACCATGAATTATTATAAATGCTGCATCGAATGTTACTTTAGTATTATTTAGGTTGATGGAAAAGTCGTTTTTATCTATTTGATATACATTACCCTGTTCGTCAACATATCTCCAAGACTCATTATCAATTATTAAACGATAAACATCATACTTATTTTTGTCTAGATTTGAATAAACAGTATCCGCACTTTTCATCGATACTACAGATTCTCCAGTATATCCTCCTGCTACTAATGCTATTTTCTTTTTCATAGTTAAAAAAACGAAAAAAATGCGATTCCATCAAAATTTCTTTTATAATGCTTATAATTCACTTATGTTTGAATTGATTTATGAGAAATTTCATCCTTTTTCTAAAAAGTAGGTCTTTTAGAATAAACTTTGCAATAGCATTTGTTTCTATTGCACTTGCATTGTATTTAATATTGAAATGGTTAAATGTGTACACCAAACATGGCGAAACCATTAGTGTTCCCGATTTAAAAGGAATGAATGTGGTAGAAGCGATGGATTTATTAGACGATCAGGGATTTAAATATGTGATTGACTCTATTTACACAGACCAAGCGGAACCTAATAGTGTTTATGAACAAGAGCCAGAAGCAAATGCATTGGTAAAGGAAAATAGAACAATCTATTTTACCATTGTATCTGGGAGTGCTCCTACCGTTAAATTACCAGATTTAATTGATGTTTCCCTTAGAGAGGCACAGGCAATTTTAGAAAGTTATGGAGTAAAAGTTGGGAAATTAATATACCGCCCAGATTTAGCACAAAATGCAGTACTTAGTATACAATATAAAGGTCGCGATGTTGGCAAGGGTTTTGTTATTTCTAAGGGTGATGTGGTGGATTTAATTTTAGGGGATGGATATGGTAATTTAAAAGTAGAAATTCCAAACTTAGTGGGATTAAGTTATGATGAAGCCCTTTTTGTATTACAAGGTTCTAAATTAATTTTAGGGGCAGTAATTTTTGATGGGACAAAAAATGATACATTAAATGCTGTGGTTTATAGGCAATCTCCAGAATCGAGTACAGATACCCTCGTAAATAAAATTTCCCAAGGTGAAACAATCGACATTTATTTAAAAGTTAAATAATGTAATTTTAAGCCCATTCTAACGTTTACGATTATGATATTTTAAAGCATGAAAAAAATCTTTACACTATATTTTTTAACATTCATTTCTATTTGCGCTTATGCACAGGAACTCACAAAACCTATGCAATATTCTTCTACTTTAAACAACGCATATAAAGAATACATCAAACAATTATTCTCTAGTAAATCATCATCGGATACTTTAAATTTACCTTTCGTGGATGATTTTTCATCGACTTCTGTTTATCCTGATTCAAAAAAATGGGTAGATAAATATGTTTTTGTTAATAATAACTTTGCAAAAAAATCACCTAGCAAAGGAGTCGCAACCTTCGATGGTTTTAATCCTGCAGGTAGACCATATATAGAATCTGAATTCGCTTATGGCGTATGCGATACCCTAACCTCTATGCCTATAAATTTGGCGCTTCCAGCGTCAGACTCTATCTATATAAGTTTTTATATTCAGCCACAAGGCTATGGTAGACAACCTGCAATAAATGATTCGTTAATTTTAGAATTTAAAAACGTTTCGACAGATAAATTTGTAAAGATTAAAAGTTGGCCAGGAAGTGCTTCTTACGATTTTAAGTATATCTTAATTCCAATTACCAATCCAGATTATTTACAAAAAGGGTTTCAATTTAGGTTCAAAAATAAAGGTTCACAATTTGGCGCCGATGATCATTGGCACATTGATTACGTAAAGCTTGATCGTTTGAGAAATGCGAATGATACTAGCTTGCAAGATGTTTCTATAAATTCTAACGCAACTTCGCTATTACTTGATTACACTGCTGTTCCATGGAACCAGTATGATGCAAGTTTATCTGCCGCAAATCACTTTGTGAATATCAAAAATAATTTCAACACCTCATCAAACGTTGATTTCACTTTTAAATCATACATAAAAACTACCAAATTAGATTCTGTAACCAAGGGTTTATTCCTAGCTTCTGGCATCACATCTAACGAGGAATCGAAGAAAGTTACTATTCCTGTCCCTACTGCACCGTTTGAAGTAAACACAACTTACACGGCAGGTAGCAACAATGATATTTTTGAGTTTAATGATACCCTACATGCACAACAAGTTTTTCATGATTATTATGCATTAGATGATGGTACTGCTGAAGATGGGTATGGGATATCAATCAACGGAAATAATGGTCGATTTGCCTATAAATTTAATGCACGAAATAAAGACACATTAACTGATATCCGCATTCATTTTACTCAAAAACAAGTTCCAATCATAAATCAAATATTCACACTTACCATTTGGAAAAGTATTGCTCCAGAAGAAATTATTTATCAGAAAACTTCACTATCTCCAACATACATTGATTCTTTAAATGGTTTCACTACCTATACCATAGATTCGGTAATTGAAATTTCTGGCGATTTTTATGTTGGATGGATTCAATCTACTAATTTCTTTATGAACATTGGGTTTGACAGAAATACCATAAATAACACTCACATGTTTTATAAGGTTAATTCAACAGGTTGGCAGCAAAGTGGAATACTTGGTTCGCCTATGATTAGGCCTGTATTTGCTGATAAACTTGAAACTGGTATTGGCTCTACTAAGAAAAAGGAAAACACATTTGTACTTTATCCAAATCCTGGTAAAGGCATGATAAGTATAGCGTACAACGTATTACGTAATACGTTAGACGAAGTACGAATTACGAATATCCAAGGGCAATTAGTTTATACCGGTTCTAGTTTAGAAAACATCGATATTTCAAACTTGCCATCGGGCATGTATATTGTTCAGGTACTAGACGAAAACAAACAGATTTTAGGAAGTCAGAAATACATAAAAAATGAGTGAGATTTCTGCCCTTGAGTTGAAACATTTAATAGATTCAAACTCCTCTCCTTTTATTCTTGATGTTCGAGAAAAAATAGAATTTCATACCTATAATATTGGAGGGCTACATTTGCCATTAGGGACTCTTCCAAATCAATTAGAAGACTTACCAGAAGATTTAAACTCAGAAATTATTGTGGTATGCCAAAAAGGAATCCGAAGTCGCACTGCTCAGAAGATTTTAGAACAGGCAGGGTATATAAATGTCAAAAATCTTCGCGGAGGGCTCGCTGCTTTCCATCGAATTTGATATTTTTATGGAAATGTCAAGAAAGCGAATAATTCTTCATACCCTATTAATTTTCAGTGTTATTAGTATTTCTCTATTCAATTTGAATTGTGGTAAAACTAAGAATGATGATGCATTAGTATATAAAAACCACGCCGATGGTGTGAAATACGTGGGCATTAACACTTGTAAACAATGCCATTCTGGAATTTATGAAACTTTTATAAATACTGGTATGGGCAAATCTTTTGGAGCAGCTACCCCTGCAAAAAGTGCTGGAGAGTTTAATAAACATGCTGTTATTTATGATAAATATTTGGATTATTATTATCATCCGTATTTTCAAAATGATACCATGTATATTATGGAATACAGACTAGATGGAAAAGATACCGTACATAAACGTATTGAAAGGGTTAATTATATAGTAGGTTCAGGACAGCACACCAATTCTCACATGTATCAGGTAAATGGATATTTCTACCAAATGCCTATGACTTTTTACACGCAGAAAAAAACATGGGATTTTCCACCAGGATTTGAAAATGGATTCAATTCTCGTTTTAGTAGAACCATTGAATTAGAATGTATGAGTTGCCACAATGCATACCCAAGCTTTGTTTCTGGTTCTAAAAACAAATTTGCAAGTGTATTGCAAGGAATAGATTGCGAAAGATGCCATGGACCAGGTGAATTACATGTACTAGATAAACAAAATGGAAATATTGTAGATACTGCAAACGAAATAGATTATACAATAGTAAATCCCAAAAAGCTTCCGTACGATTTACAAGTTGATGTTTGCCAGCGTTGTCACCTTCAAGGAAATGCGGTATTAAAAGAAGGAAAATCGTTTTTTGATTTTAAACCAGGTCAAAAATTATCTGATTTTATGGATATATTTTTACCAAGGTATACAGGTGAAAAAACTTTTGTAATGGCATCTCATGCCGATCGTTTAAAACAGAGTAAATGTTTTATTCAAAGTAATAAACTTAAAATAAACACGAATAGTAAAAAATATAAAAACAGTACTTTCGATAACTCACACTATTCATCTTTTACTTGTATTTCTTGTCATAATCCACATGTAAGTGTAAAAACTACCGACGATTCTCAATTTAATAATGCATGTAAATCTTGTCACGGAAACAAAGAATACACAAGCTTAGCGCTTTGCACAGAAAAAGTAGAAGTCAGAAAAACAAACAATGATAACTGTTGGAAATGCCACATGCCAAGCTCTGGAACAATTGATATTCCTCACGTTACAGTACACGACCATAAAATTCAAATTCCAATAAAACACAAAGAGAAAGAAGAAATTAAAACCTTTATTGGATTAGCGGCTATCAATAATACGAATCCAGATAATCATACTATTGGAGAAGCTTATCTATCCTACTTCGAAAAGTTTGAAAATAAAAAAGAGTATTTAGATTCTGCAAAATTATACTTCAATAAAAAAGGGAATTATTCTCCAGTTCACTATTTTGAAAATATTATTAGAATGAATTATTTGAAAAACGATTTTCAGTTGGTCATTCAAAAAGCTAAAGAACAGGCAGTATTATATAGTAATGATGCATGGACTTTATATAGAATTTCGGAATCTTTTTATCAACTTAATCAACCAAAAGAAGCATTTGAGTACATTAGACCTGCAGTAGAAAGGGCACCTTATATTTTAGAATTTAGAAATAAACTCGGAGTGATGGCATTGGCAAATAACGATATACCATTAGCCAAGTCGAGCTTCGAATTTATTACGAATGAAAACCCGAAATACGTTCCAGCCTTATCTAATTTGGCTTATATTTATTTACAAGAAAATAAAATTCAGGAGGCAGAAAGGCTTATAAATAAAGCAATTTCATTAGATCCAGATTATGAACAAGCCTTATTAAACAAGGCAAGCATTTATATGTTTAAGAATGATAAGTCGAGTGCAATTCAAATAATAAAAAGGATTTTGAAAATTAATCCATCTAACGAAAAGGCCAAACAAGCCCTAAAAATGATAAGTTAAAATGAAGAAAAACAAAAAAATAATTCGAATAATTCTATTAGTTATCCTTTTTATTGGAGGTGGTACAGCTATACATTTCTACAATACACTATTCAAATCAAATGTAACCGACACTAGTGATGAATACTTATTTATACCAACAAATTCTACTTTCGAGGATGTAGTAGATATTGTAAAGTTAGAGAATATTATTATTGATACTGAAACATTTTCTTGGGTAGCCAAAAAAATGAAATATAAAAACATTAAGCCTGGTAAATATAGAATCACCAAGGGAATGAGCAATGTGGAGTTAATTAGAATGCTCCGTTCGGGCAGGCAAGAACCAGTGAAATTAATTTATCAGAATATACGATTAAAGAAAAATTTTGCTGGTTATATTGGTTCGCATTTAGAAGTAGACTCCACTCAATTTTTAAGCATGTTAGACAGCATGGATTTGTTGCGTACATTGGGTTTCGACGAGGATAATATTTTCTGCATGTTCATTCCAAACACCTATGAATTTTATTGGAACACCTCAGCAGAAAAATTCATTTCTAAAATGCACGATGAGTATGGAAAGTTTTGGAATGATGAGCGTAAAGCTAAAGCTAAAAAAATAGGACTAAGTCCAATCGAAGTAAGTATTCTTGCTTCAATTGTAGATCAAGAAGCACTTGTAAATTCAGAGCTTAAACGAGTAGCTGGAGTTTATATGAATAGACTGAACAGAGGGATTAAGTTAGAAGCGGATCCAACAGTGATTTACGCCATTGGAGATTTCAACATAAAAAGAGTATTAAACAAAATGCTCCAATATAATTCGCCATACAATACTTATATGTACAATGGTTTGCCTCCAGGTCCAATTTGTATGCCTTCTGTGGCAGCAATAGATGCAGTGCTTAGTTACGAAAAACACAATTACATTTATTTCTGTGCAAAAGAAGATTTTTCAGGATATCATAATTTTGCAAGTAATCTTGCCGATCACCAAGCAAATGCTAGGAAGTTTCAGCAAGCTTTGACGAAGAGGAGAATCATGAAATAGATCGTATGCTCGTGTGCTGCAAGGGATCGGTTGAGCTGCGAGGGACGTCCACGTCCATCTAATAAAAACCTGCTCGACGTGGACGTCGAGCACAGCAATGAAAACATATTAACATATTAAATAACATGTTTACAAGTGAAACAAAAATAAGAGTTCGATACGGAGAAACCGACCAAATGGGTTATGTGTATTACGGGAACTATGCAGAGTTTTATGAAGTGGCTCGTGTGGAAATGCTCAGGAAACTTGGACTTACCTATAAGTGGATGGAAGGTACTGGAATAATGATGCCTGTATTAGAATTGAAATGCAAATACATAAAGCCTGCCTATTACGACGATGAAATAACAATAAAAGTAATGGTGAAGGAATTGCCATCGACTCGAATTATATTTAACTACGAGCTTTATAACGAGCAAGGAGAGCTCATTAATTTAGGTGAAACAACATTGGTATTTGTAAATATTGAAACAAAACGACCAACCATAGGTCCACCAGAATTTATGGAGAAGATTAAAGTATTTTATGAATAGGATTAAAGCATGGTTATGGCATTTGCCATTTGTAGAGCGAATTGTAGAACGCAGTAAACACACTAGTTTAATTGGGTTCAACGGTTTGCCTATTTATACCGTGCTCGATTTTTTCTTTAAAGAAATTCAAAAAGAACATTTAAACACAAAATCAACATCTTTAGCCTTTTCTTTTTTCTTGGCCATTTTCCCTGCTACTATTTTTTTATTTACACTTATCCCCTATATCCCAGTCAATAACTTTCAAGATCAGTTGCTTAATATTTTAAGTCAGGTTTTACCTGCAAATGCCTACGAAGCAGTACAGACAACCCTTACAGACATCATTAAAAACAAAAACGGAGGATTGCTTTCATTTGGTTTTGTCGCTGCTCTATTTTTCTCCTCAAACGGATTAATGGCCCTAATGAGAAACTTCAATAAAGCATCTTTAATATCGGATAAACGCCCTGGGTGGAAAAAACGCAGAACAGCAATTGTACTTACTATTGTTATTTCTATCATGTTAATTACCGGAGTGAGTTTAATTATAGCTGGAAATTTTATCATCAACAGACTAGAACAACTGGAATTAATACATGGAGTCCTTACCAAATACTCCTTAATGATGGTTAATTATGTAATTATACTACTCCTCTTTTTTAGTATAATTTCTACCCTGTATTATTTCGGTCCAGCTACCATAAAAAAATTCAAATTCTTCTCGGCCGGAGCCACCCTTGCAACTGTATTATCAATTGCAACTTCAACTGGGTTCGCATTCTATGTAAACAATTTTAGTAGCTATAACAAAGTGTACGGATCTATCGGAACATTAATCGTTATTATGATTTGGTTATATTTAAATTCAATGATTTTGTTAATTGGATTTGAATTAAATGCCAGTATTAATATCCTCAAAAGAAATCTTCCTGAGCCAGTGAAGAAGCGAATGGGAAATAGACTCAGAAGTTCAGAAGTTTAGAATTTCAGAACTTCTGATTTTCTGATTTTCCGATATTCTGAACTTCTAATACTCTATGCGTACATGATAAATACTCATCAACATCTCCTTAAACAATTGTTTAATACGATGAATTTCTTTGATAGAAATATCAGAATTTATTAATTGTTTTTGATTGATTTTATAGTCGATTACTTTCTCTACAATCTCCGAAATTGTTTTAGCATCATGTTGTTTAAGGCTTCGTGAAGCTGCCTCTACGCTATCTGCTAGCATTAATACAGCGGTTTCTTTAGAGAACGGAATTGGACCAGGGTAACGGAAAATATTTTCGTTGATAGATGCTTCTGGATAATTCTTTAAAAACGATTGATAAAAATAATCGACACGAGAATTTCCATGATGAGTACGAATAAAATCGATGATATCTTTTGGCAATTGATTACGGGTTGCAATTTCTATTCCTGCGTAAACATGTCGGATAATAATTTTAGCACTTTCTTCGTAAGGTAAATCATCATGTGGATTGGTTCCTTGTTGTTGATTTTCTATGAAATACTGAGGAGTTTCCATTTTGCCAATATCGTGGTATAATGCTCCTGCCCTTACCAGTAAAGCGTTTCCACCGATTTCAAAAATTGCTGCTTCAGCCAAATTTGCCACTTGCAAAGAATGTTGGAACGTACCAGGTGCTTTGTAAGAAAGTTCTCGTAATAATGGATTATTGATATTGGTATATTCCATTAAGGTTACTTCTGTAGTTATTCCAAATAATTTTTCGAACGCATAAATTAATGGATATGCAATTAATGATAGAATAACACTTACTAAAAACCAAACCAAATGGGTCCAATCGATATTTAAAAATGAACCTTCGTGAATAATTGATATACCAACATATCCAACAATATACGTGGCATAAATTAACAAGGCCGAAAGTAGGAATTGCGAACGCTTCAATAAGTTTTTAATACTATTGATGGCAACCATACCAGCAGTTATTTGCAAGAAAATAAATTCGTACCCATTCGGGACAAAAAAGCCTGCGACTACCACTACCAACAAGTGAATATAGAGTGCTAATCGAGTATCGAAAATGACTCGAATAATAATTGGAACAATACAATAAGGGATAAAATACAAACTTGGCAAATTCATGCGTAAAGCCCATGAAAGCACCACCAGCATAAAGGTTACGATAAGTAGGATGATGAACATCTTACGCAAATCGGCATAAATATCTTTACGAAACAGAGAAAGAAACACCATTAAAAGTGTAAGTATTAGTCCTACCAATATCCCTTGACCAAGACTTACAATGTATTTATTTCCAAGTATCCCCAACCTCCTATCGTACTCATTTTTTAGGGATTCCAATACATTGTAAATTTGTTGATCCACCATTCTACCACGATCAACAATTACATCTCCAGCCCTCACCATTCCTCTAAATTCAGAAATAGCACCTATCTTTTCCTTTAATATTTTTTGATTTAATCCTTCATTGTAAATAATATTTTCGGTGAGTGCTTGCTGTAAAGCAGCCGACAAAATATTGGTATCCAACTCAGCATTCGATTTTAATATTTTATCATGAATCTCATCTGAAGCTTGTTTATAATTCAACAACGTAGCAATACTTGTTGGGCGGGCTTCATTATTCCGAACGATGTAAATTAAATCGGGAACGCTGCTCGAATTACCAGCACTTACTAAAGAAATTACTCCTTTATTGTATAATGAAAGAAGAATATTCTCTCCTGCTATTAAGGTCTTTCTATAACTCGGCTTTTCTATGGAAGCATATTTGGCTAACCATAAATTATAAAACTCTGTTCTAAATAAAACTAAGCTATTCTTTTCGATGTCTTCGTTAAACTCATAAAAAGGAGGAATTTGATTGGAAATTTCGCGTTTCTCCGTTTCAATTTCAGGTTTACTTTTTTCAACAGCAAAATCGAAGGGAGCAATTAACTGCTCATGCATCCAAGGTTTCCCCTTATCAAACTCATATTTAAACTTACGCCCCTTTGGCAGAGATATTACAATTACACAAACACACACAAACATGAGTATGTACTTTATGACATCCTGACGAAAAGTGGTTTTAGGCGTTTGAGTAGACATATTGCTAAATTAAGGATTTATATTGCATTCATAATTTATAATTGGATAATATTTTATATAAGAATAATTATAATTAAATTTAATGACTATTAATTAAATTCATAATGTATATGAACACAATAAAAAACATACTATTATTAATTATTTCATCGATTACGCTTTTGGGGTGCACTGTCAAAGAGTTGCCATCTCCAAAGTTAAACAATAATAATATTATAAATTCTATGCATGCTGAAGTAAGTGTTATTGAGGATTATAATCATTTGTTTAATGCAATAATTCAAGTTTGCGGTAATGATACCATATATAAAGAAATTTATAGATTATCAGGGAATGGCCTTGATAATTATTATTGGGTTCCATTTATTGTTGTAGATTCAATTTTAAACAAAAAATATGACATAAATTTTGGCGAGAGATTGAATAATGCTATAAATATTTCAAAGTCTACTAATAACATAAAATATTATCCAGATATTCTAAAAAATGCAACTGAAAATGGCTTCAACCCACACTTATCTGTTCCTAGATTAGATCTCTTGACAAATAAAGATCAAGAATCAACTTATATTCTAGATTTAAACACAAATGATATTAAAGATTTAGAAAAGCCTTATTTTGCTAAATATATAGAATCAGATAATCAAAATCTAGAATTAGATGTCTTTGCATTTGAGGATAATGAAATAAAAAGAAGTTCAATTTCGAAAACATTAATTGGGACTAAACCAATCATCTATTTGGCTTATAATATTATTGAGCCTTGTGATGCCAATGATTGCAATGAATTATTCCCAGGCAAAGTTATAAATTGTATTTTTTATCAACCTTTCTGCAAAGTTTGCGAAAATGTATTTAATCATGACCCAACAATTAACACTGAATCCAATTTAGGTGGTTGGACAGGAGCAGAATTACAAATTCACTTAAATAATCCAAATTACAACCATGGAGGCTCATTAGAGAGTTACTATCCGTGTTATAATCAAGAGCTATTTAATATAAATATTGACTTAGCAAATAGATCATTTGGTAATTTATCAAGTGTGCCATCGTGTACCTATTACCATAATATCAAAACTCCTGGTACATCAAATTTTAAATTAAACACTACAAATAAGCCTATTAAAGCTTATCAATATAACCCTAATGGGACAATATATAAACTTGAAGAAGTAAATGCAATATCTCTATGTAATTTGATAAATTATTTTTATGCATATGGAGATGGCAGTTCATCTGGAGAAGCATTAGCAGGTGGTCTTTATAGAATAAAAAGATTAAATGGACTACCATTATATTTTTATTTTCCTGTTCATGTATTTGGAGGTTTAATGCATTCTGACAATGCAGATAATATGGTATTATACAACTTAACAAACAACAATCAAAATTCACTATGTGATAACTTATCTGCAGAATTTGCCGTACAAGAAGACTTTAAAATAAATTCAGCTTGTAGATATTGTGTAGAAAATTTATTGGGATTAGGGATGGAATACTTTATAAATACTGACATCAACTTTCTGAAAAATTATTGGGAAAAAGAAGAAATTATTTTATATGTGACAGATTCCAAACGTCCTGGACCTAACAACATTAAAACTTATACTGGCACTAATTCTAATACTAATTGTAATTTAACGATTCCTCCAAATGCAATAAAGGTTGCAGAATTGAATAAAACAGGAACTACTATTGATCAATATGTTGAATTTAACAATAATAATAAATATCCGAACAACACTAATTTTATCTACAAGGTCGATGTATTATTTGGTAGTGGGAAACAGATTCACGCATGTGATTATGTTGTTGGTCAAATTATTACTCAAAATAATTTATTAGAAGGTGTGGGGCTATTCCCAAGAGGAAAAATCACTTCACTTCATATAGAAATTTACAAAATTTAATTGATATTAACTTGAAAACTAAAATTCTTATACTTTTATTCCTTCTTTATTCGGATTTTGTTTGGAGTCAATCACCCTCATGGACAAAGTTTTACGATAATGCTAACACCTCAGAATTCGAAACATCTATATATAAACTAAATCAAAAACTTTATATCACATCAATTTCAGAAAATTATCAAGGAGGGGAAAGTAATGGAGATGTTTTACCAACTTTACGAATACTTGATTTTAGGGGAGATATAATCTTTTACTCTAGATATCAACAAGGGGATTTAAATAATTTTAAAAATTATAAAATTACTAAAGTTACAATAAATGAATCAAGAATTTTAATTAACGGGAATTGCATCAACAAAGTGAACAATAAACATAATAATTATTCACTATTATTAAACATAGATGGTTCATATATAAATTCAAAATTTGATTCTACTCAAAACTACACTTACCTATCTTCTTCAATTTATTTAAATAGTATTATTGAATTATATTCTGAATCAATAAGTGTAGATTCGTCCATATTGCACTCAGAGAAATATAATGATAGTTTAGGTTTTATAAATCAAAACTCCATTCCAATTAACAACTTGAGTTTTATAAAATCAATTGATGAAAAGGTAATTGTTTGCAACTCTAAGGCATCATCGAATAATAAAATTATTTTTAACATTTATATATACACACAAGCACTAGATAAAATAAAATCAAAATCAGATACGAGTGAAATACCTGTCGATTTATCACAATTTTATAATTATAATGTGTCTGATTTAAATTCTTCTAAAAGTGATTACATCTTAAATGGTCGATTTTACGGATTAAAAAATAATCCCAAAATAAATGGCTTAGAATTAGATTATTATTTTGTAGTAATTGATTCAGTTACCTTGCAAATTAAGAACGAATACTATAGCAATGAATTTAATAGTGATACTAACACAGTAGAAGTTATTTCAAATTCAGTGAAAATCAAAGAATTCAATAATTCAAACGTAATACTTAGTAAAATATACACTTCAAACTTAGCCAGTTCTACAAAATTTAGGGTAGAACTAATTAATGGCAACCAAAGGGTTTGGTTCAATTTTATTGATTCATTAGTTCCAAATATTTCTACAGGATTATCCGTAAATATTATTCCTATGAAATCAAATTTTATTGTAAGTACATACTTATTTAATAAAGGATTAGTATTAACGGAATTTGATCTTAATGGGAATAAATTACAAACCTATATAGACTCTTTAGAACCTATACTAATTAATTCAGGTGTAAACAATATAATTGAAGGAGATTCAAATTCCGTTTTTGTATTTGGATATATTTATAGAAATGGTAATATCGATTCAGATTTGCTGTTGAAAAAAATATATTGGAAATCAACGGGTCTAGAAAAAACAATTAATACCAGAAAAAAAACTGTAATATATCCAAATCCTGCCTCTAGTCAGATTCAACTATTATATATCTCAGAAAATATTAAGTTCGAAATATTCAATAATACTGGCACTCTCGTGCAAAAGGGGGATTTAGAAGGAAATAAAATAAATATTGGAGAATTAATTCCAGGCATTTATTTATTAAAATTATATTCTCAAAAAGGGTACTTTGAATTTGGAACTTTTGTAAAAACCAATCCCTAAGATAAATTCCATCAAGTAAAGGTTAATAAAAACTCGTTTTTCACTTGTTTAATTAACACCTAATTAACTGTACATCAAACCCATTACACAATTCACAATTCCTAATTCCCAATTCCTAATTAATATCCCTATTTTTGCCCTACAAACACGAAAATCAATTAAAATGAAACAAGTTTATATAGTATCGGCAGTTCGTACTCCGATAGGTAGTTTTGGTGGCGCATTGGCCTCTGTATCAGCTACAAAATTAGGTGCAATTGCGATTAAGGAAGCTGTTAAAAGAGCTGGAATTGATGCAAAAGAAATCAATGAAGTGTATATGGGTAATGTGTTGCAAGCAAACGAAGGACAAGCTCCTGCTACGCAAGCAACAAAATTTGCTGGTTTAGGTGATCTACCTTCTACAACCATCAATAAAGTTTGTGCTTCTGGAATGAAAGCGGTGATGTTAGCTGCTCAATCTATTCAATTAGGCGATAACGATGTGGTAGTTGCTGGTGGTATGGAAAGCATGAGTAATGTTCCTTATTATTTAGATAAAGCTCGTACTGGGTATAAATTAGGACATCAAACTGTTACTGACGGATTAATTCGCGATGGTTTATGGGATGTGTATAACGATTACCACATGGGTTCTGCAGCAGAATTATGTGCTACAGAATGTAACATCACACGTGAAGAACAAGATGCTTTTGCTATTGAGTCTTACAAACGTGCACAAGCAGCTTGGGAAAAAGGATTATTCGCTGCAGAGATTGCTCCTGTAGAGATTGAAGGTCGCGCAGGTGTAACAGTTGTTTCTGAAGATGAAGAATTTAAATCAGTAAAATTCGATAAAATACCAGGCTTAAAACCAGTGTTTAAAAAAGATGGTACTGTTACGGCAGCAAATGCATCTACACTAAATGATGGTGCTTCTGCATTGGTTTTAATGAGTAAAGAAAAAGCAGATGCTTTAGGAATTAAACCTATTGCTATCATCCGTGGGTTCGCAGATGCTCAGCAAGCTCCTGAATGGTTTACTACTGCTCCTTCTAAAGCTATTCCTCGTGCAATTGCACATGCTGGTTTAACAGCAGCAGATGTAGACTATTATGAAATCAATGAAGCATTTTCTGTGGTATCTTTAGCAAACAATAAAGAATTAAAATTAGACCCAACTAAAGTTAACGTTAATGGTGGTGCTGTTTCCTTAGGACATCCTCTTGGTAGTTCAGGTTCACGTATTATAGTTACTTTAATTTCTGTACTTAACCAAAACAATGCAAAAATTGGCGCAGCTGGTATTTGCAATGGAGGCGGTGGCGCTTCGGCGATTGTGATAGAAAGAGTTTAACTAGTATCGAGTAGCGGGTATCGAGTATCGGGTAAAATTTGTATTTTTATACTTGATTCTCGATACACGATACACGATACTAAAATGATGAAACGTTTTTCAATTTTCTTTTTTCTATTTTCAATTCTACTTACCTCAGTTAGGGGTCAATCATCAAACACTACATTCGATCCAAAATTCAGAGTATTAGAAGACTCCTTAAAAAGTTTATCTTCTAAAATTATAAATAGTACAGATGAAGTGGTTCGAAGAAACTCGAATAATCTTTTCATCAAAACATTAGTTTCTACCTTAAAATTACCCAACTCTTTTTACTATCCATTCGATTCTGTTCTTTCTGTTTCTATATTAAAATCGGAGGATAACGTTTTTAAAATTTTCACTTGGCATTTGTATTCGGATGATGGTAGTTACCGCTACTATGGTGCTATTCAAAAAAACAATAAAGAAAAGTTAGAATTATACCCTTTATTCGATAATTCCAAATACATCCCAAAAGCAGAAGATACTATACTTACAAAGGATTCCTGGTATGGTGCTCATTATTATACCATAGCCGAAACAAAAAAATCTCCAAAAAATAAACAGTATATTTTATTAGGTTGGAAAGGCGATAATATCAAAATAAATCAGAAAATTATTGATGTATTAAGTTTCGATAAAGAAGGGAAACCTATTTTTGGTGCTCCAATTTTTAACTATGGAGATTCAGTAAAAACGAGAGTAATATTTAAATACTCAAGAACTGTTTCTATGATGTTGCGCTACCTTCCATCGAAAAAATGGATTGTATACGATCATCTTGTCTGCCCTAATGCAACGCAATTTGGTATGTACGAATTCTATGGCCCAGACTTATCTTATGATGGTTTAAAATTCAAACGTAAAAAATGGTACCTCATGGAAAAAATCGATTTACGAAATGAAAAATCGGAAATGGATAAATTGTTTAATGATCCCCGAGAGAATAATTAGCCAATTAGCTAATGTGCCAATTTGGACAATGTGCCAATAGAATATGGACAATTTGAACAATTTGAACAATTTGAACAATTTGAACAATGTGCCAATAGAATTTGAACAATTTGGACAATTTGAACAATGTGTCAATAGAATTTGAACAATTTGGACAATTTGAACAATGTGCCAATAGAATTTGAACAATTTACTAATATCAATTTGAAAAATTAAGTTATTGGGTTACTGTGTTATTTGAAAAATAATATTATTAACTAAATAACAAATAACCTAATAACCATATCAGATGCTAAGAAAAGTAATATTCCATTTATTCTTCTTTTTGATTTCAGTAAATATTTTTGCTCAATCTGCTCTATATCCTAGTAATGGAACTTTGTACGATGGAAATTTACATACCATTCAACTACTAATAAATACAGATAGCTTAACCGCATTACTTGCTCCTGCAAACAGATGGACAAACCATAGTTATCCAGCCACATTTATATATGATGGAACAGATACCATAAAAAATGTAGGGGTTAGGATAAAAGGAAACACTTCTAGAAATGCGAAGAAATTATCGTTCAAAATTACTACCGACGAATATTCAAATCAGAATTTTCAAGGGTTAAAAACTTTTAATCTTAATGGGGAACACAACGACCCTTCCGTTATAAGAGAATATTTAGCTTGCTATGTGATGAACAAGGCCGGGAACCCAGTAAATAGAGGCAATATGGCTAAATTGTATTTCAACAATATCTATTATGGAATCTATGGAAACATAGAACATGTGAACAAAAAATTTGCAGAAACTCATCTTGGCGATAATCAAGGTAATTTATATAAATGCTCTTGGCCTGCTGAATTAACTTGGATGGGTTCAGATCAAAATAAGTATAAAGAGATTATCAACCAGAGTCCATTAAACGAACGTGCTTACGATTTAAAAACAAATGAAACGTTAGACGATTATTCGGATTTAGTAAATTTTATTCGCGTTATCAATTTAACTCCTACCGATTCTTTTAAAAATAAAATAGAAGAAGTATTTGAAGTGAAACAATACCTCCGAACCTTAGCTACTGAAATACTTATAGGGCATTGGGATAATTATTTCATGAATAAAAATAATTACTTTTTATATCATAATATCTCCACAGGGAAATTCACATATATCCCTTATGATATGGATAACACCTTCGGAATTCAATGGGGGATTTCTAATATCGATGTAAGAGATATTAATAACTGGGGCAATTCTCAATGGTCTACCTCCCCTTTAGTTACAAGAATTTTAAAGGTTCCAGAATTTAAAAACTATTTCAATATTCAAATTAGAAATTTATGCGACTCAGTTTTCAATGGTGATTTATTTAATGAAATAGATGTTGTAAAAATTAAAATTGAAGATGCTGTAAAAACAGATTCGTTTTATACTCAAAATTGGGAATCGGATTATGGGTATACCTATGCAGATTGGTTAACTTCCTTTAATGGATCGTTGCCAAATCATGCAAACAAAGGAATAAAACCTTATATAACAAACAGATATCTTTCTGCAAAAAATCAATTAAGTATTACGGGTATTTCAACACAAAAATCATTTGCCTTTAGTGTATTTCCGAATCCATCGTCAGAATATATTAATGTTCTCTATGCGAGTAATGACCTGAAATTCATAAAAATATATAATTCACAATTTAAAGAAATAATAAGGGTTGATAATAACATAGAGATTACAACTAAAATAGATCTTCGAGATTTGCCAAATGGGGTATATTTAATAGAATTATCTCGTAATAATGGGCAAAACAGCCGTAATAAACTTGTTATAGCCAGATAGTCCAAATATTTTGCGGTATTGAGGCTTAATTCTTAATTTGCCATTTGATAATAGATTTAATATGGCAATTTCAATAAAAAAATCAGTTAAAATTT